>WFOW01000060.1 GCA_015487895.1 Gammaproteobacteria bacterium
ATCGTATCGCAGGGAAACGCCGCGGACGGAGCGCCGCGTCCGCCGCCGGCGGAGGCTCGCGGCACCCGCCCGGCTCACGGCCCGTCGCCGGCGCCGGGCGGGCGAGCGGGAAGGAAGGGCGCCATCATCGGAAAGGCTGGCCCCATGGGGCGGTAGCCCTCCGGAAGCTCGAACAGGCGCTCGTCCAGGGCGGTCGCCTCGACCTGGCGCCAGGTGTACTCGACGGTGCCGCCCTCCGGCTGCCGGCGCTCGATCATGCGCACGGGCAGCCCGCGCGCGTCCGTCCACAGCGTCGCCAGCGTCACGCCGTCGGCCGCGGTGATCCGGATGCGGTAGCGGCGCAGCGTCCGTCCCTCGATCTCTTCCTCGCCCTCGAGCGCGCGCTCGATGCAGGCCGGCGGCAGGGGCTCGGCCGTGTAGACCTTGAGCGCCGGGTTCAGCTCCCACGTGACGCCGAGGTCCTCCCGCCGCAGGACGATGGTCCCTTCGCCGCCCCCGTCCGCGGGCTCCACACGCATGCGGCCCGGCATCGCGAACACCCGTTCGAGCATCTCGGCCCCGGTGTCAGGCCAGCGCACGTGCCGCAGCGCGCGGTAGGGCGGCCCCTCATAGCGGAAGCGCCGCTCGCCGGAGGCCTCCTCACCGCATTCTGCGGCCGGGAAGAGGAGGGCCTGGCGGTTTCCGCCCGGCCGGGGGCCCGGAGCGGGCACGCCGCGGCCTTTCCCGGCACCGGCCGGACCCGGCCGTGGCCGTGGCCTCGGCGGGGCCATGTCGGCCCTCCCCCCCGTCTTGGGGACGCTCGTCGCGCCCGCGCGACGGACCTCGACGGACAGGGTCGCGCGCTCGAGCGCCCGGTCCACGATTCCCCGCGCCGTGTCCGCATCCGGCGTGCCCGCGGGGCCGGGACGCGCGCCCAGCCGCCCTGCCACGAGGAGCTCCGGCAGCAGCCCGGTCATGCGCCGCAGGTCCCAGTCGGCCGCCAGGCGCAGGTGCCCCACCTTCATCCCCTTCGGCAGATGCACGGCGATCGGCACCTCGGGTCCCAGGTAGACCCCGGACCCGGGCGAGGTCTCGATCAGGGTCACCTGGCGGGGCTCCTCGTGCCCCGGGAGCCACACGCTGATGTAGGTCCGCTCGACCACGCCCGGGCAGTGCGAGACCCCGATGCCGCGGACGCGTACGCGTGCGCCCGCGGCCAGGCGCGAGACGGCGCGGTCGAGATCCACCTCGACCACCTCGAGCCGCCTGAGGTCGGAGGGCAGCGCGACGTAGCTCAGGCCGTCCACGAGGGTCGTCGCGACATGGCCGCCGGGCGCGGGGGCGCTGCCTCCGCCAAGGGTGTGCCGGATGCCGCGCATCATGCCGGCCGCCGCGGCCATGCCGCGCAGGAAGCCCCCGTCGTGGAAAGCCGGGCCTGCTGTCCTGATCAGCAGCCTCCGGTCCTCGACCGTGAGGGACGGCAGGGAGAGATCCGTCTCCCCGTCCAGCGACAGGATCTCCTCGTCACGCCGCAGCGACAGGCGCAGCTCGGCTTCCTCGACGCGGAAGGTGCGTGCGTCCGCTTCCTCGCGGCAGACGATCTCCTCGCCGCTGCGGGACAGGATGCACGGCTCCGCTCCCGTCTCCAGGATCTCGGGCGGGGGCGGTCCGGTCTCGTCGTCACCGGCCCCGCGCCTGCCCTCCGTCGACTCCGGCAGGCCCCGCCACGGAGCCGGCATGACCGGGAGCCCGTTCTCCTCGGCGATGGCGTCGGGCGGCAGGGCCCGGAGCAGGGCCTGGAGCCCCTCGCGGCCCAGCCTGACGGCGAGCTCGAGGCGCTCGCCATCCGAGAAAAGGACCCGGGCCTGCCGGGAAGAGCCGTCCGCTGCCACCACGTGCACGGACCCGTCCGCGCGCAGCCCGAGCGCGCCGCCGCCCGCATGGTAGATCGGGCCGGAGGGACGGTAGCAGCCCGCCTTCATGTCGTGGGTCGGCGGGGGCGGCGGCGCCCCGACCTCGATGTAGAACTCGCCGACGGACTTCCGGCCGCCGCCGAGGATGCAGACCCGGTGGATGCCGGGGGAAAGCGTCGCGGGCGCCTTCACCCGGATCGTGTCCTCGGAGGCCCAGATCACGAAGAGGCGCATCCCGTCCGCCCCGCCCTCGCAGGCGCCGTCGAGCCCGAGCGTGCCGGCGTCGGACAGGTCGCTGCCGCGCAGCTCGAAGTCCTGCCCGGGCACCACGTCCACCGCGACCAGCCCCCGCTGTCCCCGCTCGCCCGGGAGATACGCGAGCACGGGCACGCGGCGGCACCAGGCGAGCACGGAGGCATAGGCCAGCCCGCCGAGGGCCTTGCGCCCGGGCTCGCTCACGTAGCCTGCCGGGAGGTGCACCGGCGCCCCGCTCTCGCCGGGAGGGCTGCCGGCCGCGGCCAGGAAGGAGGGGATCTCGCGCCCGTCGGGCGCGAGGGGCCGCTCGCGGTTGATGCCCCTCCAATCGGGCGGCGTGCCCGCGTAGGCCATCGAGGCCAGATAGGCGCAGGCCGCGACGTCCGAGGGATCGGGCGAGCCGCGCAGACGCCGGGCGAGGGCGACGGCCCGCTCCTGCCAGTATTGCGGCGCCGCGCGGCTGAAGAATCCGTAGAGGCTGCGCTTGTCGCGGCCTTCCGGGTGCGAGTCGGGGAGGGTGTCCAGGTCCGCCGGAGGGAGATAGCGCGCGGGCCTGGCCTGGAAGTTCCCGGGGCGGAAACGCAGGGTCCGCTTCCGCCCGTCGGGGTCCTCGTCGCCGGTGTCCAGGAGCCCGGAGAAGTCGAGTGTCGGAAGGGCGCGGCCGTCGGCGAGCTCCGTCCCCATCGGCTTCGTCTTCTGCCGGATCCACAGCGCGGTCTCGATCCGCTTGAGCTCGCGCGCGAAGCGCCGCCAGGCGAGGCGGGGCTTCTCGACGCCGAAGAGGTAGCGCTGGGCCAGCTCGGCGCCGGCCCCGACCACGTTCGCCGCCCATGCCGCGAAGCCCGCGAGCTTGTGGACCAGGCCCTCCTGCGGCAGCGGCCACGCCTCGTGCATGCTGGCGTTGGTCACGTAGGCGTCGAAGCAGTGCGCGGCGAGCTCGCCCTCGAAGGTCTCGGCGCGGCGCGGGTCGAGCGGGATGCCCAGCGCCCCGTAGCGGCCCTCGCCGCTCTCGCCGAAGGCGCGGATGACCTCCGACCAGCCTGCGCGCGCGCAGCGGACCATGTCGCGCACGTGCACCGGCGCCTCCAGCGGCACCGTCTCCGGGAAGCCGTAGCGGGGCCCGCCGTACCTGCCCCACACCAGCGGGAGGAGCACGTGGTCGCCGGCGCCCCCCTCGAGCTGCCCGCTGGACAGGTGGCGGTAGGCGATCGGTGCCGTCTGGAGCAGGTCCACCTCGCCCAGCACCGCGCCGATAAAGTCGGTGAACGGCTCCGGCAGGTAGAAGAGCTTCTGCACGCCCTGTCCCAGCCCGGCGCCGGTCAGCCCGCCCGCGCCAAAGGCCAGCATGGACTGCACCAGCTGG
>WFOW01000061.1 GCA_015487895.1 Gammaproteobacteria bacterium
CCATCGCGGTAGAGGCAGCGGTAGCACGGCCCGCCGCGGGCGGGGTCGAAGACTGCCACCTGGCCCTCGAAGCGGATGGCCGCGCCCGAGACCAGCGGCGTGCCCGCGGACGCGCACGCGGCGTTGACGGCCTCGCGCGTGGGGAAGTTGTCGCTCGCATCGAGCACCACGTCCGCGCGCGCGCACTCGGCCGCGAGCGCCGCGCCCTCGAGGCGCTCGCCGATGGCGCGCACGCGCAGCGCCGGCTCGAGGGCGGTGAGCGCCTCGCGCGCGGACTCGACCTTGGGACGGCCGAGGTCGGCGGTGCGGTGCAGGATCTGACGCTGGAGGTTGGAGAGCTCCACGCGGTCGTGGTCGCAGATCGTGATCTCGCCCACGCCCGCGGCGGCGAGGTAGAGCGCGGCGGGCGAGCCGAGGCCGCCGGCGCCCACGATCAGCGCGCGCGCGGCGCGCAGCCGCTCCTGGCCCTCGGCGCCGACCTCGGGCAGCAGGATCTGGCGGCTGTAGCGCAGCAGGTACTCGTCGTCCATCCGGTCCGCAGTATACGGCGCGCGGCCTGCAGCAGCGATGGCGAGCTTGGCTGCGGAGCGCGCGGTGCGCGTGATGGGGCCATCTGCAGCTAGCTGCAGACTGACGGCTGCATGCTGCGCCCCGGTCTACAGATATCGGCGCCAGTGCTCGGGGCGGCTGTCGCGGCAGCCGTGGCGGTGGCGCCGGTACTGGGCGGCGAAGACGCGGTCGGTGCAGTTGCCGCGCCCGCGCTCGGAGCCGAGCGCCGCCCGCGCGGCCTCGTCGGAGTAGTACCACAGGGCGCGCTTGAGGCGCGTCAGGAGGCTGCCGTCCAGGTGCAGGCCGTGGTCGGCCACCAGCCGCTCGAGCGCCTCGAGGCAGGTCGCGCGCAGGTCGTAGGTGACCTGCAGGCACTCCGGCGTGATGGGCCGCGCCTCCAGCACCCCCTCGCGGCCGGCGAGCAGCAGGGCCGCGGCGCGCGCCTGGTCCGGCTCGCGGTGCGGGCCGCGGAAGCGGATCTCCCGCGTGCGAATGTGCTCCTCGCCGCTCGGGCCTGCGGGCGCCATGCTCCAATCCTAGCCCGTAGCCGGCTCCGTGCAAGCGCCGCCGGTCACACGGCGCCCGGCGGGCGTCGCCCCCCCGTGACGCGCTCCCGGCCCGCGAGGTCGCGCAGCGTCTCCACCGCCTCGAGACCCTGCGCCGCGAGCAGCCCGCGCACCGCCGCGGCCTGCGCCGCGCCGTGCTCGAGTAGCAGCCAGCCATTCGGGCGCAGGTGGCGCGGCGCGCAGCGGGCGATGGCGCGGATCGCATCCAGCCCCTCGGGGCCGGCGGCGAGCGCCTCGCGCGGCTCGGCGCGCACCCCGTCGGCCTCGAGCGCCGCGTCGCCCTCCGGCACGTAGGGCGGGTTGGACACGATGAGGTCGAAGGGCGGCTCGCCCGCGAGCGCCGCGCACCAGTCGCCATGCCGGAAGCGCACGTTGGCGAGGCCCAGGCGGGCGGCGTTGCGGCGCGCGACCTCGAGCGCGGCCGCGGAGCGGTCGGTGGCGAGCACCTCGGCCTCGGGCCGCGCGCGCGCGATGGCGAGGGCGACGGCCCCGCAGCCCGTGCCGAGGTCGGCCATCCGCGCCGGCGCGCCCGCCGGCAGGCGTGCGAGCGCCGCCTCCACCAGCAGCTCCGTCTCGGGGCGCGGGACCAGCGTCGCCGGCGTCACCTCCAGCTCGAGACCGTGGAACTCCCGCGTGCCCGTGAGGTAGGCGAGCGGCGCGCCGGCCGCCCGGCGCGCGATCCATTCGAGGCAGCGGCGCGCTGTGGCCGCATCCACCGTCCGCTCCGGGAAGGCCATCACCTGCGCGCGGCCGGTGCCGAGGGCGGCGGCCACGAGCAGCTCGGCCTCGCCGGCGAGCGGCGCGGGCAGGTGCCGGCGCGCGGCGCGCACCAGCTCGCCCACCGTGACGACGCCGCGGCCCTCAGGCCCCGGCGAGGGCGGCGAGCTGCTCGGCCTGGTCGGCGGCCGCGAGGGCATCGACGAGCTCGTCGAGGTCGCCGTCGAGGATCTCCTCGAGGCGGTAGAGCGTGAGGTTGATGCGGTGGTCGGTGACGCGTCCCTGGGGGAAGTTGTAGGTGCGGATGCGCTCGGAGCGGTCGCCGCTGCCC
>WFOW01000062.1 GCA_015487895.1 Gammaproteobacteria bacterium
AGTGGTCCGCCCCGGCTTCCAGGTGCTGGCCGTCGGGGAGCACGGGGAATGAGTGCCTTCCTCACCGCGTGCGGCCACCTCGACGATGATCCGCGGGAGCTGGGGCTCGGCGGCGTGCCCGCGGCCGCGGCGAGCCTCGCGGTTTGCGTGGAACCGGGAGACGGGGACGGCGACGGGCTGCTGCGGATCGAGGTGCTCGCGCTCGGGCGTCCGGCCGGGACGCTGCTGCACCACCGCCGGGGCGAGGTGATCACGGTCTCCGGCCGGCTGCTGGCGGTCTGCGAGACCTTGCCGGACGGCACGCGCCGCGAGCGGCTAGGCGTGGTGGCCGACGCCATCGCGAGCGCCCGCACCGTCGGCGCGGCCGGGCACCACCGACGGGCTCCAACGAAGGGAGGGTGATCATGGAAGCGGGAACGGACCTCCGCACGATGATGGCCGAGTGGCACCGCATCGCCGAACGCGTCGAGGCGCAGGACGGGCCCGATGCCGCGCTGGTCGGCCGCATGCGGGATCTGACGGCGGCCATCACCGAGGGCGTGCCGTCCGAGCCCGCCGAGGTGCGCGAGTGGGCCGCCTTCGCGCTGTGCGAGCTCAACCGGCGGATCGAGCGGGCACTCGATCTCGCCCACCACATCGAGGTGACGCTGCCGGGCGCGCTGGGACCCGCCGGTGATGCGGGCGAGGGGCCCTGCCGGGTGGAGCTGACCACGGCCGGCGGGCGCGGCGTGCTGCTGCGCATCCGGCGCGGGGGCGCCGTCCTGGCGGAGGCGGCGCTGGACCCGGCCGAGGCGACGGCCCTCGCCCACGCCCTGGCCGGGGCCGCCCGCGGCGGGCGGGCCGGCGAAGTGGAGAAGGAGGAGCGGAGATGAGCGCGGTTTCGCATGCCAGCGACCTGCAGGACCTGCCCGAGGAGCTCCGGCAGATCGCCCGCGAGCTCGAGGAGGAGGGCGTGCCCTTCACCGTGGAGGAGGCCGCGGAGGCGCTGGCCGCCGGCCGCGGCCCCGAAGCCCTCGCCTTCCACCGAAGACTGTGCGGCCGGCAGAAGACCCTGGCCGTTCCGGCATCGGACGGCGGTCGGTTCATCGCCGTGGGGCACCTCGTGATGGAAGAGGTGCGGAAGGCCGGGCATGGAGGCGACGGCGCATGACCGCCGGTCTGCTTCCCGGTCAGCGGCCCAAGGCCTGGCAGAAGGCCCTGTGCAGGGTGCCGCTGCCACGTCCCAGCCCACAGCCCTGTCTGCCCCAGCCGTGGATGCGCAGCCTGTGGGTCGCGTTGGCGGGACACTGGCCCCGGCTCTTCAACCCGCACCGGCCGGTGCCGCTCGCCCTGGGCATCGACCGCGAGCTCGCGGCGCTGTTGCGGCCGTCGATGAACCGCAAGCGCATCCGCCGCTTCCGAGCTTGCTGGTGCGGACGGACCGCCTACCTGCGCGCCCTCGCGGCGCCCAGAGCGGTGCGCCACGGCCTGCGGGGTCCGGTCGGGCCGGTGGCGCCGGAGCACCGCGTGCACGCCATGAAGCGCCTGCGTGAACGGCAGGCCCGGAAACGGAGCGGCAGAGATGGACGCCGGGCGCGGGATCGCTGACCTGCGGATCCTAGCCGACGCCCTCGAGCGGGGCGAGGTGCCGCCGGCCGACGTGGCGGCGCGAATCGCGTGCGGCCTGCGGCGGCACCTCGCCAATCCTCTGGGATGGCCGCTCTCCCGGGCCCTCGGCCTCGAGGGTCCACGCGGCTGGCCATGGTGGCGCGTGGAGGTCCTGCAGCAACGCAACGACGCGATCCGTGCACTGGCCCCGCTGCTCGCGCCCGGAGCTTCCACCCGCCGGCAAGCCTACGTGGTGCGGAGCTTCCTGCAGCATTACCAGGCGACCCGCTGGCGCCGACGCGAGCCGCCACGCGACCGGGCGGAGGCACTGGCGGCCGAGGCACTGGCCTCCGGGGCCCTGCCCTGCAGCATCCGACGGTTCGAGCAGATCCTGCGAAACGCTACCACCGATTGAAATTTCGCGAGGGATATAGGAACACGAGCACAGATATCGGAAGGAGATCCCGAATGCCGAAGAGGGAGCCGGATCCGGTCGCGGAGCTGCTGGCCCGTTATCCCAAGCCCGACGACCTGGTGCGCATCGAAGAGCGGGAGCGCCAGCTGCGCGCCGAGCTGGTGCAGCTCGAACGTGAGAATAACGAGCTGCACGCGAAGCTGGCAGGCATCGCCGACGCCCTCGAGGACTTGCGGCGGAAGCATGCCGCGGCCGTCGAAGCGGTGGTCGAGGGGCGTGAGCCGCCCGATCCGGCGATGGAGAAGGAGAAGCTGCTGCGACGGCAGGAGGAGCTGCATCGGCGCAGGGCCTTCGTGCGCGAAGCGCTGCGTGAGGTTGCCCGCCGGCGCGAAGCGGCCACGAAAGCCTGGGCGCGCGAGATGGCGCCGGACATGCGCGCGCTCCTCGAAGGTCACGAGAAGCGGATCGCCGGGCTCTACGCGGGTCTTTGCGAGGCCGTCGCCGCCCTCGGGGACCTTCTGGACGACCTCCGCCGGCGTGGGGTGCCGGGCGTTCCCTGGCCGCGCGTACTCCCGCTGCCGCAGCTGAATGATCCACGCCAACGCGAAAGCGTGAGCGCCGGGTGGCTCCGCCGCCTCGCGGAGGAGGGCCTGTGTGAACTGCCCGAGGCTCTCGCGGAGCGCTGGCGCGAGCAGGAGACGTTCCGGCGCGAACTGGAGGAAAGCAGCAGGCCACACGGAGCCGTGAGTATGTCGGCCGAGGGCATGCGCATCTGGGACGCCGACAGGCGTGCATGGGTCGCGCCGGAGACCTTCCGCGACCGGCCCGGGCGCTTCGCGCACGCGGTCGCGAACGCCCTCGCGAAGGCGCTGGGTGCGAGGGGGTAGGGGGGGTGAAAATCCTCAGGGCGGGCCGCCTGGACCGGCGCGCGCGGTCGCGCGCACGCGGCAGGCGGTTTTCGAGGGGGTTGGCGGCATGAGCGGGAGAGCCTCCACCTTCATCGCTCTCGGCGCCGAGGCCCGCCGCCTCGCCGAGCGTATCCATCGGATGCTGCGCGAGCGCGACATGGCCGGCGATGTGGACCGGCCGGCCTGCGAGCTGCTGGCCGACGCGTTGCTGCGGCTGCGTCAGGCGCGACGTGTGCTGGACCGTGAGGGCATCGTGGTACGGGTGCGCACGCGCTCCGGCGGCGAGGCGATCTGGCCCCATCCCGCCTATCGCGTGCTTTCCGCGGAACGAGCAGCGATCCTGAGCCTGCTGCGGCAGCTGGGGATGACGCCCCGAGCGCGGGGCGACGTGCGGCGGCTGGGCGCCCGCGACGTGCTTCCAGATCTGGACGAGATCCTGGGACTGGACGGCGGGTCATGATGGAGCGGCGTCTCTGCTGCACACCGCCATGGTCTCCACCCGTGCCGGTCCCGAGCGGAGCCCGAAGGGTGCGCGGCTACGCTGCCCGGTTCGGCGGGCTCTCGAAGCCGCTCGCGGACCAGGCGGGCGAAGTGTTCGTCGAGCGCATCGACCGGGGCGCGTTCGACCGCAGCCTGCGCGAGGGCGCCGACGTCTGGGCGCTCTTCGCCCACCAGCCGGATCGGGTGCTGGGGAGGCGCAAGAGTGGGACCCTTCGCCTGCGGAAGGACGCTACCGGGCTTGTCTTCGAGCTGGACCTTCCGGACACGGACCTTGGCCGCGAGGTGGCCGAGCTCGTGCGGCGGGGCGATATCGGCGGTTGCTCGTTCGGTTTCGTTGTTCGACGGGATCGCTGGACGCTGGACGGCGGACGGATGGTGCGCACGCTGCTCGACGTGGATCTGCGGGGAATCAGTCTGACGCCGATGCCCGCCTACGACGGCACGTCGGCGGTGCTCGTGCGGGCGATGGTGCCTGCGGCGATCCGCCGGCGGCGTGCACTCGAGGAAAGCCTGCGGCGCGAGGAGCGATTTGAACGGGCGGCCGCACAGGGCTGGCTCTCCGGCATGCAGGAACTGGGACTCGTCGTCTGCCATCGACCTATCCAGACCGGAGAAGACAGATGACCGTCGATGTCGGCGTCCTGCGTGCGATCCTCACCTTGGACACCGGCCCCTACCGCAGGGAGCTCAGGGGCATCGCGGCCCGCACGCGTGCGGACGTGGCGGCCCTCGTCTCCGAATTCCGTTCGCTCCGGAGCACCGTACAGTCCGTCATGGCCGCGCTGGCAGTGCGGGAGGTGGCGCGGTTCCTCACCGATGTCGCCGAGACGGCCAGCCGCGTGCGGCTGCTGCAGGCGCGCCTCGAGGAGCTGTCCGGATCGCCGCAGCTCTTCGCCCGCCTGGCCGAGAGCGCCAGCCGCCTCGGCGTCGACCTCGGCAGCGCAGCGCAGGCGCTCAATCGCTTCCTGATCGCGCGCCGCGAGATCGGCCTCACCACGGACGAGGTGGTACGGCTCAACGAAGTGGTGCTGATGCTGGGCCGCATCAGCGGTGCGAGCTCACAGGAACTGGCCGCCGGTGCGATGCAGCTGGCCCAGGCGCTCGCCTCCGGCCGCCTGCAGGGCGACGAGCTGCGCTCGGTCCTGGAAAACCTGCCGGCGCTCGCACGCGTGCTCGCCGACGAGCTCGGCGTCGGCGTCGGCCAGCTGCGCGAGATGGGCGCCCAGGGCCAGCTGACCGGCCAGATGGTGGCGCAGGCGCTGTTGCGCGCGACCGACCGGGTGGAAGCGCGGTTCGCACAGCTGCCCAAGACCTTCGACCAGGCGACAGCGCGCCTGCAGAACAGCTGGGAGCGCTTCGTCGAGGCGCTGGACCGCGAGCTGAAGCTCAGCGACACCTTCACCTTCTTCACCGAGGAGATCGCCAAGGCGCTCGACCGGCTGCGCATCTCCATCGCCGGGCCGGAGCCCGGGTCCCCCGAGGCGGCCCAGCGCATCGTCGAGATCGACCGCGAGATCCTCGACATCGAGCGGCGCCTCGTAGGTCTGAGGAGACAGCGGGGCGGAGGGCCACTCGTCGAGCGGACGATCGCCAACCTCGAGCGACAGATCGAGAACCTGCGTGCCGAGCAGCGCGCTCTGCTCGAAGCGTCGCGGGAGGCCGCGCGGCGCGCGGGAAGCAAAGACGGGACG
>WFOW01000063.1 GCA_015487895.1 Gammaproteobacteria bacterium
GGCGGGCGGCGGGAGGCGGGAGACGGGAGGCGGGAGACGGGAGACGAAGCGAGGGGGTGCGCCCGCAGGGGCGCGGGCTCCCCTGGTCTCCCGCCTCCCGGCGCCCGTCAGCCGGAGAGGCGGAAGCGCACGCGCCCCTGGAGCGGGAAGCTGCGCACGCCCTGGCGGCGGCGCAGCTCGCGCAGATAGAGCTTGCCCTCGCGGTAGCCGAGCCGGAAGGAGCGGCGGAAGTGCTCGATGCGGTCGAGCTGGCCGCCCTCGAGGGCGTGGCGGAAGCCGGCGCGGAAGCGGGCCGGGATCAGGTGCGGCGGGATGGGGATGCCCACCGCCTCGGGCTCGGGATAGCGGGGCTCGGGCCGGGGCAGGGCCATGGCGGTGCCTCCTCTGCGGCGGTCCTCGCCCGGGAGATCGTGCAGGCGCCGTGCCGGCCGGAGGGGCCGGCGGCGGCAGCGGCGCCGGCCGCCCGACGGGCGGCACCGCGCGGCGCCATGCGGCTCACGGCCGCGGCGTCTCGTCCGAGATCAGGCAGACGGGGAGCTCCGGCGCGAGACGGAGGAGCTTGGCGTCGTTCGTGAGGAACGTGTCGCACCCCGCACGGATGGCCGTGGCGCAATGGATGGCGTCCGGTGTGCGCAAGCCGTAGCGGGCCCGCAGCGCGGCGGCCTGCGCGGCCACGGCGCCGTCGAGGTCGACGATGCGGAGGTTGGGGAAGCGCTCGAGCACGCGGGCCAGCTCGCGCGCGCGCGCCTCGTCGCCGGCCCGGTAGGCGGGCACTAGGAGCTCGGCGAGCACGAGCGCCGACGCCACGCCGCGCAGCTCGCCCGCCTCGAGCCGGGCGAAGAAGGCGCGCACCGTGCGATGGTGGTCGGGGTGGCGCTCCAGCAGGTAGATCCAGGCGACGGTGTCGATCCCCACCAGAGAGCCGGCGGGGATGGCGCCCGGCCTCAGCGGTCCCATTCGTCCCGCGCGCGCTCCAGCGCCTCCGCGCTTCCCCGCCAGACCGGCCCCCCGAGCCGCTCGAGGGCGTCCAGGGCCGAGCCCCGGACCTTCTGCACGACGATGCGGTCGCCCTCCTGGCGGATCTCCAGAAGGTCGCCGGGCGCGAGCCCCAGCCGCCGCCGGATGGCGGCCGGGATCACGATCTGCGACTTGCTGCTCAGCCGGGCGGTGGCCATCTTCGCGCCTCCTTGTGCTTTACTGATAAGTAAAGCATCCCATGCCAGGGCGTCAAGGGCGTGGCGGCGAGGCCGTCGCACGGCGGGCTGCGCGTTCGAGCGTGCGCGCCCCCTCGCCGCCATCCTCTCCAGGGCACCGTCGCCGGGCGGTAGGCTATGCGCCATGGTCGCGCAGGGGGGCCGAAGCATGCAGGCGGCGGGGGACGGATGGACGGCCGCCCTGTGGGCGCGCGTGCGCGCGCGGGCGGAGGCGGCGCGCGCGGCCGGCGCCCTCGTGCCCGTGGCGACGGGCGCGGAGGTGGTCGAGGACGGGGGCGTGCCCTTCGTGGTGCGCGTGCTCGCGGGACGCAAGCCGCGCGGCTTCGGGCGGGCCGCCGCAGCCGACCCCTTCGACCCGCCGGAGCCCGCGCTCACGGTGGGCGAGGTGGGGCCGGCGCACGTCGCCGTGCTCAACAAGTATCCGGTGATCCCGGCCCACCTGCTGATCGTCACCCGGGCCTTCGAGCACCAGGAGACGCTGCTCACGCGCGACGACATGGAGGCGCTGCGGCGCTGCCTCGCCGCCGCCGGGGGGCTCGGCTTCTACAACGGCGGCGAGGCCGCCGGCGCCAGCCAGCCGCACAAGCACCTGCAGCTCGTGCCCCTGCCGCTCGGCCCCACGGGACCCGAGGTGCCGATGGAGGCGGCGCTGCGGACGCGGGGCCGGAGCGGAGCGGAGGCCAGGTGCGGGGAGCGGCGCCTGCCGCCGAGTTCCAGAGGGTCGGCTGGTGGCAGGGAGGAGGACGGTGCCGGGGCTCCCGAAGCTTCTGACGAGGCGGCGCTGCGGACGCGGGGCCGGAGCGGAGCGGAGGCCAGGTGCGGGGAGCCCGAAGCCAGCGACGACGCGGCGCCGGGCGGCGGCGCGCGGCTGCCCTTCGCGCACGCGCTCGCACCGCTCGGGCCCGCCGACTGGGAGGCGCGCGAGGGCGCCGAGCGGCTGTGGCGGCTCTACCGGCGCCTGCTCGGGCGCATCGGCGTGCAGGCCGTGCGCCGGGACGGCCGCGACTGGCAGTCGCGCCCCTACAACCTGCTCGTGACGCGGCGCTGGATGATGGCGGTGCCGCGCGCGCGCGAGCGCTGGGACGGGGTCTCGGTCAACGCCCTCGGCTTCGCGGGCTCGCTGCTCGTGCGCGACGCCGGGGAGCTCGCGCGGCTGCGCGCGGCGGGGCCCATGCGCGTGCTCGCCGCCGTGGCCGGCTGAGCCGGCGCCGGCTCAGGCGGTGCCGACGTTGCTGTCGTAGGGCGTGTGGTAGTAGTCGCTCTCCTCGGCGGACTGGCGCGTCTCGTCGAGGAGCTGGCGCAGGCGCTGCTCGGCGGTCGCCACCTCCGCGCAGCTCTCGCAGCCCGGATCGCCGCAGGGCTGGCGGGTGTAGAGCCAGAAGTGCACCACGCCCGCGAGCAGCCCGGAGGCGATCTCCCAGGCGTCGGCATCCGGGTTCTCGTCGAGCAGGCGGTTGCCGAGGGCCACCGCCTCGTCGGCCGCGCGGTCGAACAGCGACTTTTCCTCGTTGCTGGAGGCCATCTCCGGGGGATCCCGTCGGAAGTGGTGGAAGGATCGGTCCCCAGATTGTAGCGGAAACTCCGCCCGCTCCGCCCGCGCGCCGGCGGGCCGCGCGCGGTGCTAAGCTAGCGGGCCGCGCCGCCGCCGCGCGGACCGCTCCCCGATGGACGCCCCGCGAGAGCCCCGCAAGCCGCCCACGCCCGCCGCCGCGCCCGAGCGCGAGCGCGGCGTGATCCGCGTGCGCGGCGCACGCCAGAACAACCTGCGCGGCATCGACCTCGACCTGCCGCTCGGCGAGCTGGTGGTCGTCACCGGCGTCTCCGGCTCGGGCAAGAGCTCGCTCGCCTTCGACACCCTCTACGCCGAGGGCCAGCGCCGCTACGTCGAGACCTTCTCGCCCTACGCGCGCCAGTTCCTCGAGCGCATGGACCGGCCGCGGGCCGAGCGCATCGAGGGCATCCCGCCGGCGGTCGCCATCGACCAGACCAACCCGGTGCGCACCTCGCGCTCGACGGTGGGCACCATGACCGAGCTCGCCGACCACCTCAAGCTCCTCTACGCGCGCGCCGCGCGCCTGTACTGCCCCGGCTGCGGGCGCGAGGTGCGCCGCGACACGCCCCAGTCCGTGGTCGAGGAGGCGCTCGCGCGCCTCGCCGGCGAGCGCGTGGCCGTGACCTTCCCGGTGGAGGTCCCGGAATCGCTCGCCCGCGTGGAGGTGGAGGGCTTCCTGGCGCGCGCGGGCTGGACGCGGGTGCTGCGGCGGCGGGGCGGCCGGCTCGAGGTGGTGCAGGACCGGCTGCGGGTCGAGCCCGCCGCGCGCGCGCGCCTGGCCGAGGCGGTCGAGGCCGCGCTCGCCCATGGCAGCGGGCGCGTGCACCTGCAGCCGCTCGACAACGGGCGGCGCCCGCGCGGGCGGCCGCTGCGCTACTCCGCCGCCCTGCACTGCCCGGACTGCGAGCGCGAGTTCGCCGAGCCGACGCCGGCGCTGTTCTCCTTCAACTCGCCGGTGGGCGCCTGCCCCACCTGCCGCGGCTTCGGGCGCGTGATCGGCATCGACTGGGACCTGGTGGTGCCGGATCCCTCGCTGAGCCTGGCCGAGGGCGCCGTCCGGCCCTTCCAGGGGAGCAGCTACGCCGGGTGCCAGCGCGACCTGTTGCGCTTCGCGCGCCTGCGCGGCGTCCCGGTGGACGTGCCCTGGCGGCGGCTGACGGCGGCCCAGCGCCGGTGGGTGCTCGAGGGCGAGGGGGAGTGGGAGGAGGGCCTCTGGTACGGCGTGCGCCGCTTCTTCGAGTGGCTCGAGGGCAAGAGCTATAAGATGCACATCCGCGTGCTGCTCTCGCGCTACCGCAGCTACGAGACCTGCCCGGACTGCGGGGGCGCGCGGCTGGTGACGGAGGCGCTGGCCTGGCGGCTCGGCACGCGCGCCGACGCCGACGCCGTGCTCGAGCCCGCCGCCCGCCGGCGCCCGCGCGGCGTGCGCCTGCCGCTCGCCCGCTACCGCGAGCTCCCGGGGCTGCACCTGCACGAGCTGGCCACCCTCCCCATCGCCAGGGCGCGCGCCTTCTTCGAGCGTCTGCAGCTGCCGGCGCCGCTGGACCAGGCCACCGGGCTGCTGCTCGGCGAGATCCGCTCGCGGCTGCGCTATCTCGACGAGGTCGGCCTCGGCTATCTCACGCTCGACCGCCAGTCGCGCACGCTCTCGGGCGGCGAGGTGCAGCGGATCAACCTGACCACCGCGCTCGGGGCCTCGCTGGTCGAGACCCTCTTCGTGCTCGACGAGCCCACCGTGGGCCTGCACCCGCGCGACACCGGCAGGCTGCTGGCCGTGCTCCGGCGCCTGCGCGATGCCGGGAACACCCTGGTGGTGGTGGAGCACGACCCCCAGGTGATGCGCGCGGCCGACCGCATCGTGGACCTGGGGCCCGGTCCCGGCGAGCGCGGCGGGCGCATCGTCTGCCAGGGCCCCCCCGAGGCGGTGGCGGCGCACCCGGACTCCCTCACCGGTCGCTACCTCCGGGGCGGGCGGCGCGCCTGGCAGGCACGATCGCGCCGCGCGCCCGATGCGGCCACGCGCTGGCTGGAGGTGCGCGGCGCGCGGGCCCACAACCTCAAGGGCATCGACGTGGCCTTTCCGCTGGGCCGCCTGGTGGCCGTGACGGGCGTCTCGGGCTCGGGCAAGAGCACGCTGGTGGAGACCGTGCTCCACCGGGCGCTGTCGCGGCTGAAAGGGCAGGGCGGCGAGGCGCCGGGCCGCCACCGCGCCCTCCGCGGACACCGCCACGTGGCGGGCAGCGTGCTGGTGGACCAGTCGCCCATCGGGCGCACCGCCCGCTCCTGCCCGGCCAGCTACGTGGGGGCGTGGGACGTCATCCGCCGCCGCTTCGCCGCCGAGCCCGAGGCCCGGGCGCGCGGCTACACCGCCGGCACCTTCAGCTTCAACGCCGGCACCGGCCGCTGCCC
>WFOW01000064.1 GCA_015487895.1 Gammaproteobacteria bacterium
AGTGAAATAGTCAACTATTGGGGGAGTGTGGGATTACATCGCGCGATCCGCTGGGCGGATCGCGCGAAGCCGAAGTGGCTTCGCCACTGTTCTGATTTTTACTGGGATGTCATGCACTTCCCTGTGCATGAACCTTTTCCCGCGGCCGTCCATGGCCGCGGAGGAGGCCCCGGAACCCCCGATTCCAGGGCCTCCTGTGGTGGGCGATCCGCTGGGCGGGCCACGCGAAAGCCGTTTCGCGGCCGGTGTCCCCGCCCGCCGCGGACCGAGAGCCCCGCCTTCCCCGGTCAGCGCAGGAGGATGAACAGCGCTCCGTCTCCGCGGCGGACGTTGAGCAGGAGCGTGCGGCTGCCGCGCACCGCCCGGCGCAGGCTGTCGAGGTCGGGCGCGGGCTTGCGGTTGGCCTCGACGATGACGTCGCCCGGGCGCAGGCCCGCGAACCAGGCGGGGCTGCCGGGCGCGACCTCGGTCACCAGCACGCCCTCGACCTTGCCGTGCAGGGGCGAGCCCTCGGGGATCTCGCCGAGCACGGCGCCGGCTAGCCTCGGGTGCACGCGCTCGCCCTCGACGCGGACCTGGCGCGGGGGCTCGATCACGGCGGTGACGGTGCGCCGGTGGCCGTTGCGCAGCACCGTCAGGCGCACCTTCGTGCCCGCACGCAGCAGGCCGATGATGTTGCGGAGGTCCGCGGCGCGGCGCACGGGCCGGCCCTCGGCCTCGATCACGACGTCGCCCGGGCGCAGACCCGCCTTCGCCGCCGGCGAGCCCGGCAGCACCTGCGTGATCACCGCACCGTGGCGCCGGCCGATGCCGAAGGCGCGGGCGAGCTCGGGCGTGAGGTCCTGCACGTGCACGCCGAGGCGCCCGCGGCGCACCTCGCCGTACTCGACGAGCTGCGCCATCACCGCGCGCGCCATGTTGATGGGGATGGCGAAGCCGATGCCGATGTTCCCGGGCTGACCGCCGGGGCTGAGGATGGCGGTGTTGATGCCCACGAGCTCGCCGCGCAGGTTGACCAGCGCCCCGCCCGAGTTGCCGGGGTTGATGGAGGCGTCGGTCTGGATGAAGTCCTCGTAGCCCTCGATCCCGAGCCCCGAGCGCCCGAGCGCGCTGACGATGCCCGAGGTGACGGTCTGGCCGAGGCCGAAGGGGTTGCCGATGGCGACCACGAAGTCGCCCACGCGCAGCCGGTCGGAGTCGCCGAAGGGGATGGCGGTGAGCCCCTCGGCCTTCACCTGGAGCACGGCGAGGTCCGTCTCGGCGTCGGCGCCCACGAGCCGCGCCTCCAGCCTGCGCCCGTCGCGCAGCGTCACGGTGATCCGCTCCGCGTTGGCGATCACGTGGTGGTTGGTGAGGATGTAGCCTTTTTCGGCATCGACCACCACGCCCGAGCCGAGGTTCTGCGTCTCGCGCTCGGCCGGCGCCTCGGGCAGGCCGAAGAAGCGCCGGAAGAAGGGGTCCTCGAGCAGCGGGTTGCGCACCGGCACGCGCCCGCGCGTGAAGATGTTGACCACGGCGGGCGTCACGCGCTCGAGCATGGGCGCGAGCGTGGGGAGCCCGTCCTCGGCCGGGGCGAGCGCCGGGATGGCCGCGGGCGCGGGCGCGGCGGCGAGCGCGAGCAGCGCGCCGCAGGCGAGCGCCGCCGTGCGCCGGCGGATGTCGGGTGCGAGCGCGCTCATGAGGGCTGCACCGCGATGCGCCGGGCCCGCGACTCGGCGGTCTTCGGCAGCTCCACCGTCAGCACCCCGCGCCGGTAGCGCGCCCGCGCGCGGCCCATGTCCACCGGCGCCGGCAGCTCCAGGGCGCGCTCGAAGCGCCCGTAGGCACACTCCATGACGTGATAGTGGCCCTCGCGGCTGACGTGGCGGAAGCGCTTCTCGCCGCGCACGACGAGATAGCCGTCGACCACGCTCACGTCGAAGTCCTCGGGCTCCATGCCCGGGGCCTCGAGGCGCACGATCACCCGGTCCGGCTCCTCGCTCACCTCGGCCGCGAGCAGGCCCCAGCGCGCGGCGCGGCGCACCGCCTGCTCCTCGGCCGTCTCGATCTCGCCGCCCTCGCGCGGGCGGAAGCGTGTGAGCGCCCCGGCCGCGCGCTCGCGCAGGTGCTGCCAGCCCTCGGCGAGCGACTCCCACGCGCGGCCGAGACCCGCGCGCATCTGATCCAGCGTGCCCATGTCAGCCTCTCCTCCCTCGTCGCGGCGGGCTGGGCGGCGCACAGGGCTCGAGGGCCTGCTCGAGCGCGCGCACCCGCGCACGCAGCGCGCGGATCTCGTCGAGCAGCTCCAGCACCAGGGCCGCCCCCGCCAGGTTGAGCTCGAGGTCCGCCTGCAGGCGCGCCGCGCGCCGCGCGCGCGCCACGCTGCTCGCCGGGAAGCGCCAGCGCAGCGGCCCGCGGCCGCGCGGCTCCAGCAGGCCGACCTCCACCATCTCCATCACGGCCTCGACCTCCAGCCCGCAGGCGCGCGCGAGCTCGCCCAGCGTGAGCTGGACGGACTCGTCGAGCACCAGCGCCTCGGGGACCGGCAGGCCACGCTCTCTGCGCGCCATCGTCCTACTCCTGCACTCCGAGGTGGCGCCGCGGGTTCATCGGCATCTCCTCGCGCATGCGCTCGTAGAGCGCGCGCCGCGCGGGCGTGTCCGCGGGCGGCGTCACGATCTGCACCGTCACGTACTGGTCGCCGGGCGGCGAGCCCGGCAGCCCGCGCCCCTTGAGCCGCAGCCTGCGGCCGGACTGGGTCCCCGGCGGGATCTTGAGCGCGACGGGCCCGCCCAGGGTGGGCACCAGGATCTTGGCCCCGAGCGCCGCCTCCCACGGCGTCACCGGCACCGTCAGGTGGATGTCGCGCCCCTCGGCGCGGAAGTGCGGGTGGGGGACGAACTCGACCTCCAAGTACAGATCGCCGGACGGGCCGCCGCCGATGCCCGGCGCGCCCTGGCCGGGCACGCGGATCTGCTGGCCCTCGGTCACGCCCCGCGGGATGCGCACCTGGATGCGGCGCGTGCGCGTGCGCACGCGCCCGGCCTCGTCCATCTCCGGCACCTGCAGCTCGAGGGTGCGCGTGCCGCCGTGGTAGGCCTCCTCGAGCGTGATGCGAAGGCGCGCGAACTCGTCCTGGCCGCGCATCCGGAAGCCGCCGGCGCGGCGGCTCCCGCGCGCGAAGCCGCCGCCGAACAGCGTCTCGAAGAAGTCCGAGAAGCCGCCGATCCCCTCGGCTCCGGACGCGTCGCCTCCCTGCCGGAAGCCGGCGAAGATCTCCTCCCAGTCCGGCGGCGGA
>WFOW01000065.1 GCA_015487895.1 Gammaproteobacteria bacterium
CTCCCCGCCCCTGTCGCCGGAAGGCGTAACAGAACGGTAACAAAGCGGCCCCACAATGAAAGAGATGGCCGCTTCCCCCCGAGCGCAGTTCCCTTCGCCGCGCCTGCGCTGGCGGCTGCTCAAGGACCGTGCGGCCCGCTACGGCTTCGCCGTGGGCGGCGTCAGCACCATCGTGTTCGTGGTGGCGATCGCCTTCTACCTGGTATGGGTGGTGCTGCCGCTGTTCCGGCCCGCGGGCGCGGAGCCGGCTGCGGCCTTCGGCGCGGACGGCGCGGCGGCGGCGCTGGTCGCCGACGAGTACGGCGAGACCGCGGCCCGCCACCTCCCGGACGGACGCGTGGAGTTCCTGCGGCTCGCCGACGGCACGCGTCTGGGCGGCGCGAGCCCGCTGCCGCTGGGGGCGCGCGCGACGGCCTACGGCCGCGCCGAGCCCTCGACGGGCGTCTTCGCCTACGGGCTCGACGACGGCCGTGCCGTGGTGCTGAAGCAGGCCTTCCGCGTGAGCTACCCCCAGGACCGGCGCGTGGTGACGCCGGCGCTCGAGCGCCCGCTCGGCGAGGAGCCGCTCGTGCTCGACGAGGAGGGTGCGGCCGTGGTGCGCATCGCCGTCCAGGACGCCGAGGACGAGGCGACCGTGGCCGGCCTGCTCGACGACGGGCGCGTGGTGCTCGTCCACTTCGCCAAGAGCGTCTCCCTCCTCGACGAGAGCGTGAGTCTGGAGCGCTCGGCGAGCGAGGTGCCGGCACCCGGCCATCCCGTGGACTACCTCCTGCTCGACCGCCGCCAGCAGGCGCTCTACCTCGCCGCCCGCGACGGGCGCCTCAGCCACTACGACGTGCGCGACAAGTCTGCGCCGCGCCTGGTCGAGCGCCTGCGCCTGGTGCCCGAGGGGCGCGAGCTCACGGCGCTCGCCTTCCTCAACGGCGACTACTCGCTGCTCGCGGGCGACTCCGGGGGCACCGTGCGCCAGTGGACACTGGTGCGCGTGGGGGGCGAGCAGCGCCTGCGCGCGATCCGCCTCTTCGAGGCCTTCGACGCGCCCGTGGTGGCCATCGCGCCCGAGCAGGCGCGCAAGGGCTTCGCCGCCGCGGCCGCCGACGGCACCGTGGGCGTCTTCCACAGCACCGCCCACCGCACCCTGCTGCGGCGCGCGGCCGATCCGCCCCCGCGGCTGCTCGCCTTCGCGCCGCGCGCCGACTGGCTGCTGCTCGAGGGCGGCGGGCGGCTCGCGCTCTGGCGGGTGCGCAACGAGCACCCGGAGGTCTCCTGGCAGGCGCTGTGGGGGCGGGTGTGGTACGAGGGCTACGACCGCCCCATGTGGATCTGGCAGTCCTCGGCCGCCACCGACGACTTCGAGCCCAAGTACAGCCTGACGCCGCTCGCCTTCGGCACCCTGAAGGCCGCCTTCTACGCCATGCTGCTCGCGGTGCCGCTGAGCATCCTCGGGGCGATCTACACGGCGCAGTTCATGGCCCCGCGCATGCGCCAGGCGGTCAAGCCCGTCATCGAGATCATGGAGGCGCTGCCCACGGTGGTGCTGGGCTTTCTCGCCGGGCTGTGGCTCGCCCCCTACGTCGAGAAGCACCTGCCGGGGCTGCTCGCCGTCGCGCTGGCGCTCCCGCCGGCGCTGCTGCTCGCCGCCTGGCTGTGGCGCCACACGCCGCTCAGCCTGCGCCGCTGGGTGCCGGACGGCTGGGAGGCGGCGCTGCTCCTGCCCTGGGTGGCGGCCGTGACCTGGGCCGGCGTGGCCGCCAGCGGCCCGCTCGAGGACTGGCTCTTCGGCGGCGACATGCGCCTGTGGCTGACGAAGGAGATGGGCATCCCCTTCGACCAGCGCAACGCCATCGTCGTCGGCCTCGCCATGGGCTTCGCCGTCATCCCGACCATCTTCTCGATCGCCGAGGACGCCATCTTCGGCGTGCCGCGCCATCTCATCCACGGCTCGCTCGCGCTCGGCGCCACGCCGTGGCAGACCCTCGTGCGCGTGGTGCTGCTGACGGCGAGCCCCGGGATCTTCTCGGCGATCATGATCGGCCTCGGGCGCGCGGTGGGCGAGACCATGATCGTGCTGATGGCCACCGGCAACACGCCGGTGATGGACTTCTCGCCCTTCCAGGGCTTCCGGACGCTCTCGGCCAACATCGCCGTGGAGCTGCCGGAGTCCGAGGTGGGCAGCACGCACTACCGGGTGCTCTTCCTCGGCGGCCTGGTGCTGTTCGTCGCCACCTTCGTCCTCAACACCGCCGCCGAGATGGTGCGCCAGCGCCTGCGGCGGCGCTACAGCAGCCTGTGAGCGCATGAACGGCGTCCGGTACTGGTTCCGCAGCGGCGACCCCTGGGTGTGGCTGACGGCCGGGGGCGTCTCGGTCTCGCTGCTGCTGGTGCTGGGCGTGCTGGCGCTGATCGCCGTGCGCGGCCTCGGCTACTTCTGGCCGCATGCGGTGATCGAGGCCGAGTACCGCAGCCCCAAGGGCGAGCGCCTGCGCCTCATCGGCCAGCTCCACGACCGCGAGTGGGTGAGCGCCAAGCGCCTGCGCGAGGCGGGGCTGCCGGTGGAGGGCACGGGCCGGCGCCTGCGCCACCTCGTCAAGATCGGGGGCCGCGATCTCTTCGGCCGCGACTTCGTGTGGGTGCTGGACGAGGGCCTCGAGGGCCTGCGCACGCCCCCGGGGCTCGCCGTCATCGAGCGCTGGGAGTGGGGCAACGTCTACGGCTACGTGCGCGCCGTGCTCGAGGACGGGCGCGTGGTCGCCGAGGGCGAGGCCGCGTGGCCCGAGTTCCTGCGCCGCTTCGAGCGGGTACGCACCCTGCGCGAGCGCGCGCGCGGGATCGAGAAGGACGAGATCGGCGCCGTCAACTACCGCCTCGAGCGGCTGCGCCTGCGGGAGCGCCGCCTGGAGCTCGAGGGGCGCGCCGACGATGCCGCTGCGCGCGAGGCCATCGCGCGCGAGCGCGAGGCGCTGCAGGCCGAGTATGCGCGGCTGCGCGAGGAGCTGACGCGCCTGCGGCGCGCGCTCGCGCGCGACAGCTACCGGCTCGAGCTCATGGACGGGCGCGTGGTGGAGCTGCCGCTCGCCAAGGTCGCCTGGCCCTACCGCCCCAACGACATGACGCTCGCGCAGAAGCTCGGCCACTACCTGGCCAAGCTGTGGACGTTCGTCAGCGAGGACCCGCGCGAGGCCAACACCGAGGGCGGCATCTTCCCGGCCATCTTCGGCACGGTGCTCATGGTGCTGGTGATGTCGGTCTTCGTCACGCCGCTCGGCGTGGTGGCCGCGGTGTATCTGCGCGAGTACGCGCGCCAGGGCACCCTCACACGCCTCATCCGCATCTCGGTCAACAACCTCGCGGGCGTCCCGTCCATCGTCTACGGCCTCTTCGGCCTCGGCTTCTTCGTCTACCTCGTCGGCGGCACCATAGACCGGCTGTTCTTCCCGGAGGCGCTGCCGGCGCCCACCTTCGGCACCGGGGGCGTGCTGTGGGCCTCGCTGACGCTGGCGCTGCTGACGCTGCCGGTGGTGATCGTCTCCACCGAGGAGGGGCTCGCGCGCATCCCGCGCGCCATCCGCGAGGGCTCGCTCGCCCTCGGCGCCACCAAGGCCGAGACCCTGTGGCGGGTGGTCATCCCGATGGCGAGCCCCGCCATCATGACGGGCCTGATCCTGGCGGTGGCACGCGCCGCCGGGGAGGTCGCGCCGCTGATGCTCGTCGGCGTCGTCAAGCTCGCGCCGGCCATGCCCGTCGACGGCAACTGGCCCTACCTGCACCTCGAGCGCAAGTTCATGCACCTGGGCTTCCACATCTACGACGTCGGCTTCCAGAGCCCCAACGTGGAAGCGGCCCGGCCGCTGGTCTATGCTACGGCCCTGCTGCTGGTGCTGGTCATCGTGGCCCTGAACCTGACGGCGATCCTCATCCGCAACCGCCTGCGGGAGCGTTACCGTGCAGTCTCCGACTGAGCCCGACACCGCGGCCGGCGCGCGCGCGCCGGCGCGCACCCACGCCATCGACCTCGAGGCCCTGCGCGGCGAGCGCGCCGAGCCCGAGGCGGGCGCCGCCGACGTGGTGCTGTCGGTGCGCGGCCTCAACCTGTGGTACGGCGACACCCACGCGCTCAAGGGCATAGACCTCGACATCGCCCGCAACCGCGTCACCGCCTTCATCGGGCCGAGCGGCTGCGGCAAGTCCACGCTGCTGCGCTGCTTCAACCGCATGAACGACCTGATCGAGGGCGTGCGCGTGGAGGGCGAGATCCGCCTCGACGGGCGCGACATCTACGACCGCCGCCTCAACGTCGCCGAGCTGCGCCGCCGCGTGGGCATGGTCTTCCAGAAGCCCAACCCCTTCCCGAAGTCGATCTACGAGAACGTCGCCTACGGCCTGCGCATACAGGGCGTGCGCGACCGCCGGCGCCTCGACGAGGCCGTCGAGCGGGCGCTGCGCGGCGCGGCGCTGTGGGACGAGGTCAAGGACCGCCTCGGCGCCAGCGCCCTGAGCCTGTCGGGCGGCCAGCAGCAGCGCCTGGTGATCGCGCGCGCCATCGCCGTCGAGCCCGAGGTGCTGCTGCTCGACGAGCCGGCCTCGGCGCTCGACCCCATCGCCACGCTGCGCATCGAGGAGCTCATCCACGAGCTCAAGGAGCGCTACACCATCGTCATCGTCACGCACAACATGCAGCAGGCCGCGCGCGTCTCGGACTACACCGCCTTCATGTACATGGGCGAGCTGGTCGAGTTCGACACCACCTCGCGCCTGTTCACCAACCCGCGCGAGAAGCGCACCGAGGACTACATCACCGGCCGCTACGGATGAGGGGGCGCGCCATGCCTGGGGACGAAGTGCGCATCGGGGGCCATATCTCCCGCCAGTACGACGCCGAGCTCGAGGACATCCGCTCCAAGGTGCTGGCCATGGGCGGGCTGGTCGAGCAGCAGCTCGCCGACGCCGTCACCGCGCTGGTCGACGGCGATGCCGAGCTCGCCGGCGTGGTGGTCACCGGCGACTACAAGGTCAACGCCTACGAGGTCGCCATCGACGAGGAGTGCACCGAGGTCATCGCCAAGCGCCAGCCGGCGGCCTCGGACCTGCGCCTGGTGCTGGCGGTGATCAAGACCATCGCGGACCTCGAGCGCATCGGCGACGAGGCCGAGCGCATCGCGCGCATGGCCCAGGAGCTCGCCCGCGGCAAGGAGGGGCTGCCGGTGGACATCGAGCCGCTGGCCGCGCGCGTGCGCGCCATGCTGCACGACGCCCTCGACGCCTTCGCGCGCACCGACGCCGAGGCCGCCGTGGAGACCGCGCGCAAGGACCTCAAGGTCGACCGGCTCTACGAGGGCCTGCTGCGCCAGCTCATCACCTACATGATGGAGGACCCGCGCTCCATCCCGCGCGCCCTCGACGTCATGTGGTCGGCGCGGGCGCTGGAGCGCATCGGCGACCGCGCGCGCAACATCTGCGAGTACGTGATCTACCTCGTGCGCGGCAAGGACGTGCGCCATACGAGCCTCGAGCAGATGGAGGCCGAGGCGCGCCGCAACCACGGCCCCTGAGGGTCGGCCTCAGGCGCCGCGGCCGCGCGCGAGGCCCGGCGGGGGCAGGGCGACGACGCGGTTGCGCCCGCCGCGCTTGGCGGCATAGAGGGCGCGGTCTGCCTGGCGCAGCAGCGCCTCGCAGCCGGGACCCGGGGCTCCCGCGGGCTCGGCCGTCGCCGCACCGACGCTGACCGTGATCCACGGCGCCACCGGCGAGTCCGGGTGCGGAATGCGCTCGGCCTCGACGCGCGCGCGCAGGGTCTCGGCGATGGCGTGCGCGTCCGCGTGCCCGGCCCCCGGCAGCAGCAGGGAGAACTCCTCTCCGCCGAGGCGGCCGGCGGCGTCGCCCGGCCTGCGGGTCGCCTCCCCGAGCACGCGCGCGACGCGCCGCAGGCACTCGTCGCCGGCGGCGTGGCCGAGGCTGTCGTTGAGGCGCTTGAAGTGGTCCACGTCCACGGCGAGCAGGCTGAGCGGCAGCCCGAGACGCGCGCAGCGCGCCCACTCGCCCGCGAGCTGCTCGAGAAAGGCGCGGCGCCCCAGCAGGCCCGTTAGGGCGTCGTGGCGCGCGAGCCGCGCCACACGCGCGCGCTCGCGCCGCAGCGTGCGCAGGAGGAGGAAGTTGCGCCGCGCGTCCCAGTCGAGGGCGTAGCAGGCCATCATGCCGATGACGTTGGCGGTGAGGTAGAAGAAGTTGGCCGACACCAGCGGGCGCAGCGGGTAGTCCGTGAGCGCGGCGACCAGCTCGAAGCAGCCCACGGTGAGCCAGCTCACCGCCGTCGCCGGCCAGAAGCGCAGGCGGAAGACCGTGTAGCCGAACATGGAGACGAGGATGAGGCCTGCGAAGTAGGTCTCGCGCGCGGCGGGCACGAGCGCGATCATGGCGACGATGGCGAGCCCGCCGCTCAGCACGGATGCCGCGAGTGCCGCCTCGGCGAGGCGCCGCCGGCCCGGGAGCAGCAGGTAGGCGAAGGCGGCGAGCGGCAGCGGCAGGCCGAGGAGGTAGCGCACTAGCCACAGCGTCGCGTAGTCGTCCGGGAAGAGCAGGCGGTCGAGGGCGCCGAAGAGCATGTAGAGCAGGATGCCCGCACCCAGGGCGAGGCGGCGCGTGCCGCGGAAGCGCCGCTCGCTGTGCACACGGAAGCGGCGCTCCAGCGCGGCGGGGCGGAAGCGCATCGCGGGGCCGAGCCGCATGGAGGCCGGGTCCATGCGCCAAGCATAGCGGCGCGCATCCGCCGGCGGGCCGCCGGCGGAGCCGGACGGTCGCCGGGCGCCGCCGGGCGGGACGCCCGTGCCCGCCCGCGCCGGCTCAGCGCTCGAGGACGGCGTCACGCACCGGCCGCAGCCAGTCGCCGGCCGGATCGCCGCAGACGAGGAAGTCCGGGTTCAGCAGCGAGGGCTTGGTGTTGTAGCGCAGCGGCCGGCCGGCGGCATCCACCACGCGGCCGCCCGCCTCCTCGACCACGCACTGCGCGGCCGCCGTGTCCCACTCCGAGGTCGGCCCGAATCGGGGGTAGACGTCGGCGCGCCCCTCGGCCACCAGGCAGGACTTGAGCGCCGAGCCCATGCTGACGAGCTCGTGGGGGCCGAGCCGCTCGCAGTAGGCGGCGAGGCGCTCGTCGGCGTGCGAGCGGCTCCCGGCGACCACGGCCCGGCCCGGCCGGAAGGGACGCACCCGGATGCGCCGGGGCGCCCCGGCGCCGGCCTGGCGCCAGGCGCCGCCTCCCCGGCAGGCCCAGTAGGCGAGGCCCAGCGCCGGGGCGTGCACCACCCCCAGCACCGGCTCGTGGTCGCGCACCAGGGCGATGTTGACCGTGAACTCGCCGTTGCGCTTGATGAACTCGCGCGTGCCGTCGAGGGGGTCGACGAGCCAGTAGGTGCGCCAGCGCGCGCGCTCCTCGAAGGGAATCTCGGCCGACTCCTCCGAGAGCACCGGAAGCTCCGGGGTCAGCCGCCGCAGCCCCTCGACGATGGTGCGGTGCGCGGCCATGTCGGCCTCGGTCAGGGGCGTGCGGTCGGCCTTCTCGGCGACGCTGAATCCGCCCTCGTAGATGGCCATGATGCGCTCGCCGGCCTCGCGCGCGAGCGCCACCGCGGGCTCGACGAGCGCGCAGGGGTCGATTCCGGAGCCGTTCTCGGGCACGCCTCACCTGCTCGGGCTTGGGGGAAGGCGCATTGTACGGGCCGCGGCGCCCGCGCGCGAGCGCGATGGCTCACGGGCCGCCGGCGCGCCGGAAGCGCAGCTCCGTCACCAGGCGGCCCTCGAAGACCGCGTCGTAGCGGATGCGCCCCGGAGCGCGGTCGACGCGGAAGCCGGGCTGCGGCGGCGGGTCCACGGAGACCAGCCGCAACAGGCCCGGCGGCATGCGCAGGTCGAGCTCCACGCGCATCGGGTAGTAGCCATCGAGGAAGCGTCGCATGAAGGGGCCGTTGCGCAGCGTCCAGCCGCCGTCGGCGTCGCGGCGCAGCGCGCGGCTCTCGGCGCGCACGCACAGCACGGCCCCGTGGCCGATGTCCTCGAGCTGCACCGTCGGTCCCTCCACCCAGGCGCGCCCGATGCCCGTGAAGCGGTCGATGCGCAGCCGGCGCGTGCGCGCGCGGCCGTAGACCACCTGGGCCTTCGGGACGCGGTCGAGGTTGTAGTGGCACTGGCTGAGCGCCACCCAGCAGTCCTCGAGGCTCGCCCGGCGCAGCTCGATGCGGTTGACCTGGTGGTGGAAGGGCTTGGAGGGCGGGTGGGGCAGGAACTCGAGCTCGCCCTCGTTGACCGCGAGCGCGCGCAGCTCGGCGTCGTCCTCCAGCCAGCGCTCGAGCTCCTCGCGGGTGGGCTCGCCGGCGGCCGCCGCGAGGGCGGCGGCGGCAAGGACGAGCCCGTGGACGGTTGCGGCCGCGCGCATCGGATCCCGCACCCTTCCCGGGGATGGCCTCCAACGGCTTCTGGGCTAAAGTGTGGCCCCCATGGGGCTCGAATGCCAGCACGCGGGCATCCCGGACGGCCGCCGCCCGTCGGCGGAGGGGGCGCGTCTGGCCTGGGCGGAGATCGATACCGTCTTCCTCGACATGGACGGCACGGTGCTGGACCTGCGCTTCGACAACCATTTCTGGCGCGAGCACGTGCCGCGGCGCTACGCCGAGGCGCGCGGCATCACCCTGGAGCAGGCCAAGGCCGAGGTCTATCCACGCTTCCGCGCCGTCGAGGGCACCATGGAGTGGTACTGCGTGGACTACTGGACGCGCACCCTCGGGCTCGACATCGCCGGGCTCAAGGAGGAGGTCGAGCACCTGATCCGGCTGCACGACCGCGCCATCGAGTTCCTGGACGCGGTGCGGCGCTCGGGGCGCAGGCTGCTGCTCGTGACCAATGCCCACGGCAAGAGCCTGGGGCTGAAGATGCGCCGCACGGGCATCGCAGGCCGCTTCGACGCCCTGGTCTCCTCGCACGAGTTCGGCCGCCCCAAGGAGGACCCGGCCTTCTGGGACTGGCTGCGCGGGCGCGAGCCCTACGAGCCGGCGCGGACCCTGCTCGTCGACGACAGCCTCGCGGTGCTGCGTGCCGCGCGCGGCTACGGCATCCGCCACCTGGTGGCCGTGCGCCGCCCGGACTCGGCGCTGCCCGCGCGCGAGGTCGAGGGCTTCGCCGCCGTCGACACCCTCGCGGACCTGCTGCCCGTCGGTTAGCGGGAGACGGGAGGCGGGTGACGGGAAAGACCAAAAGGCTGCGCCCGCAGGGCGCTCCACCCCTCGCCTCCCGATCCTCGCCTCCCGATCCCCGCCACCCGCTTCTGCCGCCGCAATCGGTCGCGGCTGGAAGCCGCTTGTATAGTGCACGGGAGACGGGTTACGGGAGACGGGCGACCGTACACCGTAGCCTGCGAGCTGTAACCCGGCTCTGTGGGAGCGGCATCTTGCCGCGACCACAGCCTGAGAAAGCTGAGGAATCGCGGTTGGAAGCCGCTTGTATAGTGCACGGGAGACGGGTTACGGGAGACGGGAAAGATCGAACGGCCGCGCCCGAAGGGCGCACCGGCCCTCGCCTCCCGATACCCGTCTCTCGCCTCTGCCGCGCCCGCTTCGCGGGCGTGCGCCGCAAACCGTCACCCGGAAGCTACCGCTCCCAGCGCTTGAAGCGGCGGCGGCAGTAGGCGTTGAGCTCCTCGTAGGTGCGGAAGTGGAGCTCGAAACCCTCCTCGGCGGGGGCGTCGTACTCGCAGTAGTCGTTGTCGTAGTCGCGGCAGATCTGCGGCCGGCGCGCGTAGATGCCGCAGCGCCCGTCCGGGCGCAGGTGCCGGCAGCGCGTGTGGAAGAGCAGGAACCAGCCGTCCTCGTCCTTGTAGACCTCGACGCCCTCGTGGGCCACCTGCCACAGCAGGTGCTCGAAGTCGTACTTCGAGCGTGGCCCCGGGATCTTCTGCGTGACGTAGTTGCAGCACTTGCTGCCGACGCAGAAGCTGCACTTGTTCTCGGGCGTGATCTGGACGCCGCGCGGCGGGCGGCGGCGGGCGGCTCGCCTGGACATGGCGCGCTACTCTATCACAGCCGAGGCGCCTCGCAGGCTCAGGCGGGCGCGAGCGCCAGCACGGCCACGTGCGGCGTGCGCTCGAGCACGGCGGCCACGCGCGCCGCCGCCGTGCGGCCCTCGATGCGCACCTCGAGCCGCACGCCGGGCTCGGGCGCGAGCGCCGGTGCGCACAGCAGCCGCGCGGGCAGCGACAGCGTCCGGACGGGCGCGGCATAGACGCCCTCGCCGCTTCCTCCGGGACCCGTCACGGCGACGGGCGCCGCGCGCCCCGGCACGCGCTCCAGGCCCACCGCCGGCCCGGGCGCGCCCGCGACCGCGCGCACCCAGCGGGCGAGCGCCGCATCGACGCGCCAGGCACCGCCTTCGTCCTCCTGGGCCACGATGGCGACGGGCTCGCCCGCCTCCGGCACGTCGGCGCCGGTCTCCCGCGGCACCACCATCAGGCCCCGCACGCTGTCGTTCACCGCCCGCCAGGCGTCGAGCGCCACCGCCCGCTCCTCCTCGGACTCGAGGCTGAGCACGGACATCCCGAGGCGCTGGCCCGCGACGAGGTCGGCGAGCCGCTCGGGGCCGAGGCCGAGCAGGTCGTGGAGCGCGCCGAGCCCGCGCGCGAGCAGCACCGGGCGGTCGACGGGACGCCGCTCGTCGCCGCGCCGATCCCCGGGGCGGAGCTGGGCGAGCACGCGCCGCGCCAGGCCGGCGTGGCCGCCTTCCTGGGCCGCCAGCCGGCGCAGGTGCGCCTCCGCCGCGGCCGCATCCAGGCAGAGCGGGCCCGGACTCGCACCCGGGCGCAGGCGCGCTCTACCGCCTGTGGCTGCTCGCCCGCGGGGGCCGCCAGCGCCACCTCCCGCGCGGCGAGACGCGCGTGGAGCTGGTGCAGCTCGAGCC
>WFOW01000066.1 GCA_015487895.1 Gammaproteobacteria bacterium
CAGGGCCTGCACGCCCTTGTTCTTGAAGGCCGATCCGCACAGCACGGGCACGATCTCGCCCGCCAGCGTGCGCGTGCGCAGGCCCTGGCGGATCTCCTCCTCGCTGAGCTCGCCGCCCTCGAGGTACTTCTCCATCAGCTCCTCGGAGGCCTCGGCCGCGGCCTCGACCAGCTTCTCGCGCCACTCGGCGCAGGCGTCGGCCATGTCCGCGGGAATGTCGTCCACGCTGTACTGGGTGCCGCGGCTCGCCTCGTCCCAGCGGATGGCCTTCATGCGCACGAGATCGACCACGCCCTCGAAATTCTCCTCGGCGCCGATGGGAAGCTGCAGCGGCACCGGGTTGGCGCCGAGGCGGGTCCTGATCTGGTCGACCACGCGCAGGAAGTTGGCGCCCGTGCGGTCCATCTTGTTGACGAAGGCGATGCGCGGGACGCCGTACTTGTTGGCCTGGCGCCAGACGGTCTCGGACTGCGGCTCGACGCCGCCCACCGCGCAGAAGACCGCCACGGCCCCGTCGAGCACGCGCATGGAGCGCTCGACCTCGATGGTGAAGTCGACGTGGCCCGGCGTGTCGATGATGTTGATGCGGTGCTGCGGGAACTGCTGGTACATGCCGGACCAGAAGCAGGTCGTGGCCGCGGAGGTGATGGTGATCCCCCGCTCCTGCTCCTGCTCCATCCAGTCCATGGTCGCGGCGCCGTCGTGCACCTCGCCGATCTTGTGCGAGACGCCTGTGTAGAACAGGATGCGCTCCGTGGTCGTGGTCTTGCCGGCGTCGATGTGCGCGGCAATCCCGATGTTGCGGTAGCGCTCGATGGGGGTCGTGCGTGCCACGTCTGCTTCCTCGGTCTGCTGCCCTGCGGTCCCTTACCAGCGGTAGTGCGCGAAGGCCTTGTTGGCCTCGGCCATGCGGTGCGTGTCCTCGCGCTTCTTCACCGCGGCGCCGCGGTTCTCGGCCGCGTCCATGATCTCGCCGGCGAGGCGCTGCGGCATGGACTTCTCGCCGCGCTTGCGCGCGGCCTCGATGATCCAGCGCATGGCGAGCGAGTTGCGCCGCACCGGGCGCACCTCCACCGGCACCTGGTAGGTGGCGCCGCCGACGCGGCGCGACTTCACCTCCACCACCGGGCGCACGTTCTCGAGGGCCTGCTCGAGCACCTCCACCGGGTCCTTGTTCGTGCGCTCGGCGATGCGGTCCAGCGCCCCGTAGACGATCTTCTCGGCGATCGACTTCTTGCCGCGCATCATGACCATGTTGATGAACTTGGCGATCGTCTCGTTGCCGTACTTGGGGTCCGGCAGGATCGGACGCTGGGTGACGACTCGTCTTCTCGGCATGGCCCCTCGATCCCGTCTGTGGCTGTCGTCCCGTCAGGCGCCCGTCACGACTTCGGCCGCTTGGCGCCGTACTTGGAGCGCCCCTGGCGGCGCGCCTCCACGCCCGAGGCGTCGAGCACGCCGCGGATGATGTGGTAGCGCACGCCCGGCAGGTCCTTGACGCGCCCCCCGCGGATCAGCACCACGGAGTGCTCCTGGAGGTTGTGCCCCTCGCCGCCGATGTAGGCGGTGACCTCGTAGCCGTTGGTCAGGCGCACGCGCGCGACCTTGCGCAGCGCCGAGTTCGGCTTCTTCGGCGTCGTCGTGTAGACGCGCGTGCAGACCCCGCGCTTCTGGGGGCAGGCCTCCAGCGCCGGGACCTTGCTCTTCTCCTTCTTGCGGGTGCGGGGCTTGCGCACCAGCTGGTTGATGGTCGCCATCGCTCCAGTCCGCTCCTGTGCTCGACTGCCAGTCGGCGCATGCCCCGGGCCGTGCGGGCGACCCGGGATTCTCTTTGTCTTTCAGCCGGTTGAGCGTTCCACCCCGGGCGCGGCCGGCACCCGGCGGGGCGCGCCCCGCAGGGCCCGCCCGACGCTCGGGAAGGCGGGCGTCTCCGTCCGGAAAACAAACGACAGGCCGGACGGTCCGGCCTGTCGCAGACGCGGAATTCTAGGGAGGTCCCCCTAACGTGTCAAGAAATCTGGGGGGACTCTGATCAATCCGCCACGCGGATTGATCAGCGCTGGGGCTTGCCCGGGGCCGCCGCCGGGCGGCCGGCCGGGCTCGCCCGGCCGGCCGTGCCCTCAGCCCTCGCCTCCGCCGGGGGCCTCGCCCCCCTCGCCGCCGGCGGCCGGCGCCCCGGGAGCCTCTTCCCCCGCCTGGGCCTCGGCGGGCTGGGCCTCGGCCGCCTCCTCGGCCTCCTCGGCCGGGCGCGGCGGCGTCTCGAAGGCGGCCTCGGCCTCCTCGATCGCCCGCCGCCGCCGGCGGCGCCGCTCCTGGTGATAGGCGAAGCCCGTGCCGGCCGGGATCAGGCGCCCGACGATGACGTTCTCCTTCAGCCCGCGCAGCTCGTCGCGCATGCCGCGCACCGCCGCCTCGGTCAGCACCCGGGTGGTCTCCTGGAAGGAGGCCGCCGAGATGAAGGACTCGGTGGCGAGCGAGGCCTTGGTGATGCCGAGCAGCACCGGCTGGAACCGGCACGGCTCCTTGTTGGAGCGGCGCATGCGGTCGTTCTCCTCCAGGGCGCGGGCGCGGTCGACCTGCTCGCCCTTGAGGAACTTCGTGTCGCCGGGGTCCGTGATCTCCACCTTGCGCAGCATCTGGCGGATGATCACCTCGATGTGCTTGTCGTTGATCTTGACGCCCTGCAGGCGGTAGACGTCCTGCACCTCGTCCACCGGATACTCCGCCAGCGCCTCGAGGCCGAGCACCCGCAGGATGTCATGGGGGGCCGGGTGGCCGTCCATGATGTAATCGCCCTTCTGGACGAAATTGCCATCCTGCACCGGGATGTGCTTGCCC
>WFOW01000067.1 GCA_015487895.1 Gammaproteobacteria bacterium
GCCCTGCGGCGCGCCTCCTCGGCCTTGCGGCGCCGCTCGGCCTCGGCCCTGCGGCGGGCCTCCTCCGCCTTGCGCCGGCGCTCGGCCTCGGCCCGGCGCCGCGCCGCCTCCTCGGCCCTGCGGCGGCGCTCGGCCTCGGCGCGGCGCTTCTCGGCGAGCGCCTTCAGCCTGCGCTCCTCGGCCTCGCGCGCCTTGCGCAGGCGCTCCAGCCGCGCCTGCTCCTCGCGGCGCCGCTGCTCGAGCGCGGCGAGCTGCGCGCGCCGCTCACGCTCGGCCCGCTCCCGCTCGCGCCGCAGCCGCTCGAGGCGGCGGCGCTCGGCCTCGGCCTTGCGCGCGAGCGCGCGGGCCTGCGCCTCGCGGCGGCGCTCGCGCTCGGCGAGGCGCTCGAGCTCGCGGCGCACCTCGGCCTCGCTCACCGCGCGCGCCTCGATCACCTCCGGCGCGCCGGCGAGCCGCGGCGTCTCGCCCCAGCGCAGGCTCACCACGAGCAGCGCCAGCAGCGCCGCGTGCAGCAGCAGCGAGAGCGCGAGCGCCGCCGGCGTCCCGAGCCCGCCCGCCCTCATCGCGCGGGCGGCGGCCGGGTCACCAGGCCCACGCGGGCGGCGCCCGCCGCCTGCAGCAGCGCCATCGCGCGCACCACGTCCTCGTAGCGCGCGTCGCGGTCGCCGCGCACCAGCACCGGCGTCTCGGGCACGCGCCGCAGCACGGCGGCGACGCGCGCGGCGAGCGCGCGCGGCTCCACGGGCGCGCGCGGCCTGTCGGCTACGTTCAGGTAGAGCCGCCCCTTCGCATCGACCGTGACCACCACGGGCTCGCGCGCCTGCGGCGGCAGCGGCCGGCTCGCCGCCTGCGGCAGGCTCACCGAGACCCCCTCCTGCAGGAGCGGCGCGGTGACCATGAAGATCACCAGCAGCACCAGCATGACGTCGATGTAGGGCACGACGTTGATCTCGGCCATCAGCCTGCGCCGGCGCGCCGCCATCGCGCTCAGGCCTCCTCGCCCGCCGTGGCGCCGCGCGCCGCCGTCGCCCGGCCGGCGCCGCCGCGCCCGTGCGCCTCGCGCGCGAGCAGCGTCGAGAACTCCTCGAGGAAGGTGTCGTAGCGGTTGACGAGGCGCTCGACCTCGCTCGCGTAGCGGTTGTAGGCGATGACCGCGGGGATGGCCGCGAACAGGCCCATGGCCGTCGCCACCAGCGCCTCGGCGATGCCGGGCGCGACCAGCGCGAGCGTGGCCTGCTGGTGCATGGCTCCCAGCGCCCGGAAGCTGTTCATGATGCCCCAGACGGTGCCGAAAAGGCCGACGTAGGGGCTGGTCGAGCCCACCGTGGCGAGAAAGGGCAGGTGCGTCTCGAGGGCGTCGACCTCGCGCGCGAGCACCACGCGCATCGCCCGGTGGGCCCCGTCCATCACGGCGCGCGGCTCGGCGCCCTGCCCGCGCAGGCGCGCGAACTCCCGGAAGCCGGCCTCGAAGATCCCGGCCATGCCGGTGTTCTCCGCCGCGCGCGTGGTGATCTGGCGGTAGAGCGCGCCGAGGTCGCCGCCGGACCAGAAGCGCTCCTCGAAGGCGTCGGCCTGGCGGCGCGCGGCCTTGAGCACGCTCCACTTGCGGATGATGACCGTCCAGGAGGCGACCGAGGCGAGCAGGAGCAGCGCCATGACGAGCTGCACCACGGGGCTCGCCCCGAGGACGAGCGAGAGGATCGAGAGGTCAGCCTGCACCGTCCAGCTCCGCCATCACGCCCTCCGGGATGCGCCGCGGGCGCCCGCTCGCCGCGTCGAGGCAGGCGACCTCCACGCGCGCCTCGCACAGCGGCGCCTCGCCCTCGCGCCCCACCGCCTGATCGAGCAGCAGGCGCGCCGGGCGCACCTCGCGCAGGCGCGCGCTCACGGTGAGCTCGTCGTCGAGGCGCGCGGGGCGCCGGAAGTCGACCTCGATGCGCCGGACCACGAACAGCACGCCGAGGCGCTCGCGCAGGGCGCCCTGGTCGAAGCCGTGGCTGCGCAGCCACTCGGTGCGCGCGCGCTCCATGAAGCGCAGGTAGCTCGCGTGGTAGACGACACCGCCGGCGTCCGTGTCCTCGTAATAGACTCGCACCGGCCAGCGGAATTCCTTCACGGCGGGGTTGCGCGCGTCGCGGGCGGCGGCCGCCCGGCGGGTGCGCCCATTCTGAAGAAGCGTGCCGGGTGCTGCAACCGCGCAGGCGCCCGGCGCCGGGGCATGAGGCGCGGTGGCCGTCCGTGGCCCCGCCATCCCGTGCGACCGGAGCTGACGCCGGTCAGGCGCCGGCCTCACTGCTGCGACGCGTCTCCCCCGGCGGGGGCCGAGGGCGCGTCCTGCGAGGGCGGCACGGGACGCTCCAGCGTGCCCGCGACCTGCGCACCGTCGCCGCCGGCCTGGCCCTGCGTCGCGGCGTCCCCGGCGGCGGCCGTCGCGGCCCCCTGCGCCGTGGTGCCGGCCGCCGCCATGTCCGCGCCGCCCGCGCTGCCAGCGTCCGCCGGCGCCGTCCCGCCCGCGGCCATGTCCTGGGTCGCGGTGCCCGCGGCCGTGCCCTCGGCCGGCTGGGCGGCCGCCGACGGCGACTGCGTGCCGGCATTCGAGCCCGGCGACTGCTGGCGCTCGCAGCCGGCGAGCCCCAGCCCCAGCGCCGCGGCCAGGGCCGCGCCCGTCCACAGCATGCGGCCGGTCCGCCGCTCCTCGGATTTGACGTGCGTCATCGTTCTGCTCCCCTCCGGTGCGCGCAAGCGCGCGGTCGTCGTGTCATGTGGCAAGCCTGCGGGCCGCGCGTGCGGCCCGCCCCGCGACAGCAAGAGCGATGCCAGGATCGCCCCCGCCTCCCGCCGTCAGCGGCTTGCCTCCCTTCCGGTCCGCGGCACGGCCCCCCGCGAGCCGTCCGGCGGCGGTTTCTGTCGCCTTTAGGCGACGATCACGTGGGTGAGAACTCGCAATACGATGATACTCCTAGAAATTTATCTGTCTCCGTTTAGAGACAGTAGAACAGTAGACAGTAGACGGGTGACGGGAGACGGGTACGGCGTACCGGCCACTGTAAACCGCAACCCGCAACCTGCAACCCGCCTTGCGGGAGCGGCATCCTGCCGCGACCGCTTCGCGGGAGTGCACGGGGAGACGGGTGACGGGAGACGGGGTACGGTGTACAGACCACTGTAAACCGCAGCCTGCAACCTGTAAGCCGGCCTGTGGGAGCAGCATCTCGCTGCGACCACAAAGCCTGAGGAATCGCGGCTAGAAGCCGCTTCCACATTCAGAGGGCGCACCAGCCCTCGCCTCCCGACTCCCGCCTCCCGAACCTCCCGCCGCAGGCGGGCAAAAAGAGGGCCCCTTGCGGGGCCCTGGGGGGATGCCCCGTGGCCCGACGGGTCCACGGGACGGGGGAGAACGACAGGAAGCGGCTCAGCGCCCCTCGCTCGGCGCGGGGGCACGCTCCATGGTCGAGGCCGTGAGGCCCTCGTACTCCTTCCGGTCCAGCCGGCCGTCCTTGTTGCGGTCGGCCTGCTCGAAGCGGGCCGCGAGGCCCTCGACCGCCTTGGCCTCCTCGGCCGAGATGTAGCCGTCGGCGTTGGCGTCGATCGCCTTGAACGGCGCCATGGTCGTGGTGGCGGCGATCGCCGTCCCGGCGGCCACGGCGCACAGGGCTGCGAGAATCGACCTTGTCACGGCGTGCTCTCCTTTTCCGCTTTCACTCCTCAGGCTCCGCGCGCCGCCCGGTGGCGGCGGCACCCCGGAGCTAGCATCCGCCGTGCCAGCAGGCTCCGCGGCCTTGCGGGACGCGGGCTTGCGCGCGCCGCCGGGCCGCCGGGCCGGTCCGGCGGCGCCGGACGGGCCCGGATGCGTCGCCGCGCGCCGACAGCGCTCAGGCGCGCGCGCGCCCGTCGCCCTGCTTGAAGCGCGCCGGGTCGAGACCGCAGCGGCGCAGCAGCTTGTAGAACTCGGTGCGGTTGCGCCCGGCGATCCGCGCGGCCTGGCTGACGTTGCCGCGCGTCATGCGCAGCACCTGCGCCAGATAGCCGCGCTCGAACTCGCGCCGCGCCTCGGCGAAGGAGGGGATGGAGCGCGGGGCCTCGCGCAGCGCCTCGCGCACCAGGCTCTCGGGCACGATGGGGCCGGTCGAGAGCGTCACCACCTGCTCGACCACGTTGTAGAGCTGGCGCACGTTGCCCGGCCAGGAGGCGGCCGTCAGCAGCGCCAGCGCCTCGGGGGCGAAGTCGCGCACGTGCCGGCCGTAGCGCGTGGCGACCTGGCACAGGAAGTGGCGCGCGAGCAGGGGGATGTCCTCGCGGCGGTCGGCGAGCCGCGGCAGCTCGAGCGTCACCACGTTGATGCGGTAGTAGAGGTCCTCGCGGAAGCGGCCCGCGGCGATCTCGGCATCGAGGTCGCGGTGCGTGGCCGAGAGGATGCGCACGTCCACCGGCACGGCCTCGACCGAGCCCACGGGGCGCACCCTGCGCTCCTGCAGCACGCGCAGGAGCTTGACCTGGAGGGCGAGCGGCATGTCGCCGATCTCGTCGAGGAAGACGGTGCCGCCGTTCGCGGCCTGGAACAGCCCCTCGTGGTCGTGCGTCGCGCCGGTGAAGGCGCCCTTGCGGTGGCCGAAGAGCTCGGACTCGAGCAGGGTCTCCGGGATGGCGCCGCAGTTGACGGCGACGAAGGGGCGCGCGGCGCGCGAGCTCGCGCGGTGGATGGCGCGCGCGAGCAGCTCCTTGCCGGTGCCGCTCTCGCCGCGGATCAGCACGCTCGCCTCGCTCCGGGCGACGAGGCGCGCGCGGCGCAGGACCTCCTCCATGGCGGGGCTCGCGGTGACGATGCCCTCGCGCCAGCCGCCGTCCCCGCCGTCCTTCCCTTCCGCGGGCGCGGCGCCGAGGCCGACGGCGCGCTCGACCTCGCGCAGCAGCTCGGCGCTGTCGAAGGGCTTGGTGAGGAAGCCGAAGACGCCGCGGCGCGTGGCCTCGACCGCCTCCGGGATGGAGCCGTGGGCGGTGAGGATGATGACGGGCAGCGTCGCATCGCGCGCGCGCACGGCCTCGAACAGGCGCATCCCGTCCATGCCCTCCATGCGCAGGTCGGTGATGATGAGGTCCGGGCGGTCGCTGGCGAGCCAGCCGAGGGCGGCCTCGCCGCTCTCGGCGGTGGCGACCTCGTAGCCGGCCGCCTCGAGCCGCAGGGCCAGCAGGCGCAGCAGGTCCCGGTCGTCGTCAACGAGAAGGACGCGTCCGCGTGCCATCGCCTCTCCTCCCCTTTCCCGCGGCGCGGCCGCGCTCGCGGATGCTGCGTTCGATGTCCTTGAGGGCCTCGAGCTGGCGCTCGAGCGTGGCGTTGCGCGCCTCGGCGGCGGCGAGGTCCGCGCGGGCGCGCGCGGCCTCGAGCCGCGCGTCGGCGAGGCGCGCGAGCGCGGCGGCCACCAGCCGCACGGCCGCGCCGTCGCCGTCGTCCGGCGGGCCGAGGCAGGGGGCGAGCACGGCCCGCGCACGGCCCGCGCCGTCGGCGTCCGCGCCCTCGAGCGCCAGCGCGGCGAGCCGCACGCGCGCCGGCGCGCAGCGGCCGGGCTCGAGCGCGGCCTCCAGGCGCCGGGCCTCGCGGGCGCGCGCGTCCGGGCCGAGCGCGCGGGCGGTCTCGAGCCAGGCGAGGAGCGCGAGCGCCTGCCGCTCCTCCCCTGCCCCGGCGGGCGGCGCGCCGCCTGCGGCGGCGGCCGACGGGCGCTGGGGCGCGGGCGCGCAGCCGGCGAGCGCGGCGGCGAGCGCGAGCGCCGCGAGCCGCTCAGCCCGCACAGCGCGCCTCCCCCGTCGGGGCGGCCTCGCGCGCGCCGCCCGCCGCGGCCAGCGGCAGCTCCAGGCGCAGGCGGGCACCGCGCTCGCTGTCCAGCACCGCGACCGAGCCGCCGTGGGCCTCGGCGCACTCGCGCACGATGGAGAGCCCCAGCCCCGAGCCCTTGACCACGTAGCCCTCGGCGCGCGCGCCGCCCTGGTAGAAGGGGTCGAACACGCGCTCGCGCTCCTCGGGCGGGATGCCGGGCCCGGAGTCCGCCACCTCCAGCACGGCCCGGCCGCGCGCGGTGTCGGCCGCGAGCCCGATGCGGATGGTGCCGCCGCGGGGGCTGAACTTGACGGCGTTGGAGACCAGGTTGTCGACCGCGGCGCGCAGGCGCTCGGGGTCGCCCGTCACGCGCACGGGCTCGAGCGCGGCCTCGACCTCGATCCCGCGGCCGAGCAGCACCGGCTTGTGGTTGGCGACGACGGCGCGCACGAGCGCATCGAGCGCGACCGGCTCGCGCCGCAGCACCAGCCGCCGCGGGTCGGCGGTGGCGAAGCCGAGGAGGTTCTCGATCGCGCGCTGCAGCTCGCGCGAGCTCGCGCGCAGGATCTCGACGATCTCGGCCTGGCGCGGGTTGAGCGGCCCCACCACCTCGTCGTGCAGCAGCTCGCCCGCCTCGCGCACGGTGGCGAGCGGCGTCTTGAGCTCGTGCGAGAGGTGGCCGAGGAAGCGCGCCTTGGCGGCCTCGAGCTCGAGCTGGCGGCGGCGCAGCCACTCGAGGCGCTCGCCGAGGCGGCGGATGTCCTCGGGGCCCTCGACGGCCACCGGCGCCTCGAAGCCCCCCTCGCCCAGGCGGTGGATGGCGCGCTCGAGGGCGCGCAGGGGGCGCAGGATCAGCCAGCCGAACACCCCCGCCGAGGCGAGCGAGAGCGGCACCAGCGAGACGGCGAGCAGGAAGAGCAGCCGGCGCGTGTCCTCGGCGGCGGCCGTGAGGGCCGCGGTCTCGCGGTCGACGAGGCGATGACCGGCCTCGAGCAGGGCGGCGGCGCGCGCGTGCAGGTCGGCGAAGCGGCGCGCGAGCGCGGCCTCGTCCGGGCCGGGTCCGCCGGCCAGCACCGCGCGCGACAGCGCCGCCTCCTCGGCGAGCAGCGGGCCGAGCAGGCGCTCGCGCTCTGCGGCCGGCAGCGCGCGCGCGAGCCCGTCGGCCGCCTCGCGCAGGCGCGCGCGCGCCTCGCGGTAGGCCGCCAGCAGGCCGGGGTCGCCGAGCACGCGGTGCTGGCGCGCGGCGCGCTCCATGCTGGTCAGCTCCTCGCGCAGCAGGCGGCTGCCCTGCACCACGCGCACCGCCTGGTGCACCGCGGCGCGGCTCTGGTGGGCGAGCTCGCCCACCTGGTAGGCGGCGAGCCCGAGCGCGGCCATGAGCGGCACGCCGACGGCGGCGAAGCCGACGCCGAGCAGCACCGGGATGGAGCGCGGCCGCAGGATGCCCATGACGCCTCCCTGCGCCCCCGCCGCTCAGGCGAAGAGGTCCGGCGGTGCCTCCGCGCGCGGCGGGGGCGGGAGCCGCAGGTGCTCGTAGGCGCGGCGCGTGGCGACGCGCCCGCGCGGGGTGCGGGCGAGGAAGCCCTGCTGGATGAGGTAGGGCTCGAGCACGTCCTCGATGGTGTCGCGCGCCTCGCCCACGGCCGCCGCGAGGCTGTCGATGCCGACCGGGCCGCCGTCGAAGTGCTCGATGATGGTGCGCAGCAGCCGCCGGTCGAGGGGGTCGAAGCCGCGCTCGTCCACCGCCAGCATGCGCAGCGCCGCGTCGGCGACCTCGGCGGTGATGCGCCCCTCGGCGCGCACCTCGGCGTAGTCGCGCACGCGCCGCAGCAGGCGGTTGGCCACCCGCGGCGTGCCGCGCGCGCGGCGTGCGATCTCGCGCGCGCCGTCGGGCTCCACCGCCACGCCGAGGATGCCCGCCGCGCGCGTGACGATGCGCGTCAGCTCCTCGACATCGTAGTAGTCGAGGCGCTGGACGATGCCGAAGCGGTCGCGCAGGGGCGAGGTGAGGAGGCCCGCGCGCGTCGTGGCCCCCACCAGCGTGAAGGGGGGGAGATCCAGGCGGATCGAGCGCGCCGCCGGCCCCTCGCCGATGACGATGTCGACCTGGAAGTCCTCCATCGCCGGGTAGAGCACCTCCTCGACCACGGGGCTCAGGCGGTGGATCTCGTCGACGAAGAGCACGTCGCGCGGCTCGAGGTTGGTGAGCAGCGCCACCAGGTCGCCCGGCCGCTCCAGCACCGGCCCCGAGGTGTGGCGCAGGCCGACGCCGAGCTCGTTGGCGATGACGTGCGCGAGCGTCGTCTTGCCGAGGCCCGGCGGGCCGAAGAGCAGCACGTGGTCGAGGGCCTCGCCGCGGGCGCGCGCGGCCTGGATGAAGATCGACATCTGCTCGCGCACCGCCCCCTGGCCGATGTACTCGCCGAGGCGGCGCGGGCGCACGCTGCGCTCGAGGGCCTCGTCCTCGGCCGTGGCCTGCGGGGCGATGACGCGCTCGGGCATGGCGCCAAGTGTAGCCGAAGGCGCCGCGCGCGTGCGCCTACCAGGTCTCGGTCGCGAGCGGGGCGCCGACGCGCCCGAAATGCCGCCGGCTGCCCGTCACCAGCACCGCCCCCTCGGCGATCGCATGGGCGGCGATCATGGTGTCCATCTCGCCGATGGGCGCGCCCGCCGCCGCGAGCCGGTGACGGATGCGCGCGTACCACTCCGCCGCCCGCACCGTCCAGGGCAGCACCGGCACGAGGTCGAGGAAGCGGCGCACGACGACATGCAGCCGATGCTCCGGCGGCAGGCGCTCGAGGCCGTAGAGGAGCTCGGCGCAGGTCATCACCGACACGCACACCCGCTCCGGCGGCAGCGCCTCCAGACGGGCCTCGACGGCGGGCGCCCTTCCCTTCAGGAACAGGCTGGCGACGTCCGTGTCCAGCATGTAGCGCATGAGCGCCTCCGTGCGGTTCCGCTACCGCTCCTCGTCGAAGACGCCCGCCTGGGGGGGCGGCCGGTTGAGGGGCCGCTCCGCCATCCAAGCCTGCGTCCCGGGCTCGTCCCGCACGGCGTGCACCAGATCGATCAGATCGCGCCACGCCGCGGCCGGACGGGGGCTGAGGACGACCTCCCCGGTGGCGTCGTCGCGCACCGCATAGAGGGTGTCGCCCTCGAAGCGGAACTCGGCCGGCAGCCGCACCGCCTGGCTGCCCCCGTTGCGGAACACCCGCACCCTGCGCACCTTCCGGCCCATCGCACCCGCCTCCAAACGTATCTATACATGAGTATAGACGTCGGGCGCAAACCTCAGCGGCGCAGGGCGGCCTGCAGCGCGAGACGGATGATCTCCTCGCTGGAGCGCCCTCGTGGCCCTGGGCTACCGGCCGGCCGAGGCGAGCCGCATGGTGGACGCCGTCGAGACCGACGGGCGCTCCAGCGAGGAGATCATCCGCCTCGCCCTCCAGGCCGCCCTGCGCCGCTGAGGCCGCACAGCGGTCTATACTTGCGGAAGCCCTGAAGAATTTGATTCTTCAGGGCTTCCGCGCGGCCAGGGATGGCCGCGGGACGGTCCATGCACATGGAAGTGCATGACAATACCGGAAAAAACCAAAATGGTCGCGCAGCGCCTTAGCGCTGATCAATCC
>WFOW01000068.1 GCA_015487895.1 Gammaproteobacteria bacterium
GATCGCGAGGGCACGCCGGAAGCGCACCTCCCGGAGATGTATCGAGCCGCCGCGTCCGCCCGCCCTACGCAACAGCTCCATCGCCGCCTCGAGCCAGCAGGCCCCCGGAACCACCGCCGTCCCGCCGATGCGGTGCTCGGCCAGGTAGGCCAGGTCAGCCAGGCCCAGGTGGGTGACGAAAGACCGGCCGTCCCCGAGGGGACGCTCGAGCAACGGAGCGGCCGGCCCCTCCAGCCGGTCGCGCTCGAGCGCGGGCGGCTCCCGCCACAGGCGCCGCCGCTCCCACGCATAGCCGGGTGCATCCGGCAGCCTGCCCGCTCGCTCGAGCGTCCGGTCGAACGCATCGGTGCGGGCGAGGATCTCGCCGACCACCCGCTCGAGCGCCTCGACATCGTCCCGCTCCCGGTGGAGCGTGCCCAGGACGAGGGGCCGGGGCTCGTGCCCCTCCAGGATCTCCTCCATATAGCGGACCAGCGCCGGGTGGGGACCGATCTCGACGAGCACGCCGGCCCCCAGGCGCACCGCGGCCTTGATCGCATCGTGGAACCGCACCGGGTCACGCACGTTGCGCACCCAGTAGTCGGCGTCCATGGGCGCATCCAACGTTCCGCCGGTCACCGTGGACACGAGCGGCACCGCGGGCGCGCGCGGACGCAGGGCCGCCAGCGCCGAGCGCAGCTCCCCGGTGATCGCCTCCATGGCAGCGCTGTGATAAGGAACGGAGACGCGCAGGCGCCTGTGGAAGACGCCCCCGCCGGCAAGCCGCCGCTCCAGCGCCGCGATCGCCGCCTCGCTGCCCGAGAAGGTCACGCTGCGGGGGCCGTTGAAGGCGGCGACGCACAACGGGCCAGCCCCGCCGAAGGCCTCCACGAGCTCGAGCGCCTCCTCGGCGCCGACCGCCGCCGCCAGCATCGTCCCGCGGCCGGCGAGCCTCGCCTGGAGGGTCGCGCGAGCCACGCTCACGTGCACCGCATCCTCGGGATCCAGCCAGCCGCCCACATACGCGGCGGCCACCTCGCCCACGCTGTGACCGACCACCACATGGGGCCTGATCCCGTGATCGGCGAGCACCGCGCAGATCCCGGCCTGGAGGGCAAAGGTCGCCGGCTGCGCGATACGCGGATCGTTCATCCTCGACTCCCCCTCGCTCCTCCCGAGCTCCTCGATGACGGAGAAGCCGGCGGACTTCCGGAAAAGGGGGTCGAGGTGTTGCAGCGTCTCCTGGAAGACCGGGTTCCGCCGCAGCAGGCCACGTCCCATGCCCCACCACTGCGGCCCCATGCCCGTGAAGACGAACGCGACGCGGCCGCGGCCGGCGGACGCCGGGGGCGGCGCCGGCTCCCCGGAGCTTCCGAGACGCTCCAGCGCATCAACCAGCTCCTGCGGAGACTCCGCCCAGACCACCCGCCGGAACGGCAGCAGGGCCCGGCGCGCGCGGAGCGCTGTTTCCACCTCCCCCAAGGGCGGGCGCCGGGCACGCAGGTGGCCCGCCAGCCTGCGTGCCTGCCCCTCAAGCGCGCCCGGGCTCGCCGCGCTGACCAGAAAGGCGCGGCGCCCGTTCCGGGGCGGCGTGCCGGCGACACGCGCAGGGGCAGGCGCCCTGCGCAGGACCAGATGAGCGTTCGTGCCACCGTAGCCGAACGAGTTGACCGCGACCACGTGCCGGCCCGCCCCGAGACTCACGGGCTTCTCGGCCAAGGCGATGCCCGGATGGCGCCCGACCTCCGGATGGGGCCGCTCGAGGCCCGCCAGCGCCGGCACCACGCCGCGTGACAGCACGAGCGCCGCCTTGAGGACGCCCAGCGCACCGGCCGCGGCCTCCATATGACCGAAGTTGGCCTTCACCGAGCCCACGAGGCATGGCCGTCCGTTCCGCCCGGCGCCATAGACCGCGGCGATGGAGGAGAGCTCGATGGGGTCGCCCGCGGGGGTCCCCGTCCCGTGCGCCTCGACGTAGCACACCTCACGAGGATCGACTCCCGCCTGCTCGGCCACCTCCGCCATGAGCCGCCGCTGCGCCTGCGCGCTCGGCATGGAGATCCCGGGCGTGCGCCCGTCCTGGTTGATGCCGCTCGCCAGGCATTCGGCCAGGATCCGGTCACCCGCGGCCAGCGCGTCGGGGAGCCGGCGCAGCACCAGGACGACCGCACCTTCACCGCGCCCGTACCCGTCGCCCCGCGCATCGAAGCTCTTCGATCTCCCGTCCGGCGCGAGGAAGCCGCCCTTGCTCATGGCCACCGGAAACTCGGGGCGGTACATCACGTTGACCCCGCCGACGAGCGCCAAGTCGCATCGTCCCGCCCGCAGGTCCGTCAAGGCGTAGTGCATCGCCACCAGCGACGACGAGCAGGCGGTGTCCACGGTGAGGCATGGGCCGTGCAGATCCAAAGCGTGGGCGATGCGGCTCGAGAGCATCGTCAGGGTCGCGCCCGCCGCCGTGTGCGGGCCCGCATGGGCCCGGCCTTCGGGGCCGAGCTGCGAGATGAGATGGTCGAGCGTGAACCCGCCCATGTAGACGCCCACGCGCCTGGTGGGCAGGTTGTCGGGCGGATAGCCCGCATCGTGCAGGGCGTCCCAGGCCGCCTCCAGCAGGAGCCTCTGCTGCGGGTCCATCACCTCCGCCTCGGCGGCGGAGATGCCGAACGGCGCAGGGTCGAACTCCCTGAGGTCGCGCCGCAGGAAGTGGCCCGAGTGCATGCAGGCAAGCCCCGGCCGCTCCCCGTCCGGTGCGTGGAAGCGCTCGACGTTCCAGCGGTCGGGCGGCACGGGGCCGCAGAACGAGCGGGCCTGCAGGAGAGCGGACCAGAAGGCGTCCAGGCCCTCGACGCCTCCGGGCAGGATGCAAGCGGCACCGACGATCGCCTCCATGCCGACACCTCCGTGTGACCCAAGCCGCTGCTGATGCTCGGCCCGGCCGCATCCACCTCCTTGCGTCTCCCCCGCGGCCGGGTGCGGCACATTTACCGCCCGCCGGCCCGCCGTGTCAAGCGCAGGCTGCCCTTCTCACGGCGCGTGCCGCCCGTGGAGGAGATGGAGGCGCTCGTGCGCCGGGCGCTCGAGCGCATCCCCGCCGAGCGGCTGTGGGTCAACCCCGACTGCGGCCTCAAGACCCGCGACTGGCCCGAGGTCGAGCAGGCGCTCGCCCACTTGGTCGAGGCCGCAGTCGGGGTTGACC
>WFOW01000069.1 GCA_015487895.1 Gammaproteobacteria bacterium
GTCGAAGACGGGCCCGTCCACGCACACGGGGCGCATGGCGTGCGCGCCGTCGCCGGCGCGCACGGGCACCGTGCAGCCGGCGCAGCCCCCGACCCCGCAGGCCATGTGCTCCTCGAGCGCCACCTGGCAGGGCAGGCCGTGGCGCGCGGCGAGCCGCGCGACCGCGGCGAGCATGGGCTGCGGTCCGCAGGCGCACACCAGCACCCGCCCGCGCTCGGCCGGGGCGAGCGCCTCCAGCCAGGCCTCGGCGAGCTCGGTGACGTAGCCGCGGTGGCAGCCCGGGTGGCCGCGCAGGCTCGCGAGGCGCGCGGGCACGCCGGCGCGCTCGAGGCGGGCGAGGGTCGCCGTCGCCGCGGGCGGCGCGCCCGGGAGCGGCTCGCGCGCCTCGGCGAGCGCGAAGGGGAAAGGGGCCTCCGAGCCGAGGAGGGCCACGGGCCGCCAGGGCGGGCCCTGCGCGGCCAGGCGCTCGGCGAGAAAGAGCACGGGCGGGATGCCGACGCCGCCGCCGAGCAGCAGCACGCGCGGGCGCCCGGGCACCGGTGCGAAGGGCCGGCCGATGGGGCCGAGCAGGCTCAGGCGCTCGCCCGGGCGGCGCGCGGCGAGCCGCGCCGTGCCGAGCCCCACGACCTTGTAGAGCAGCTCCACGGTGCCCGCGGCCGGGTCGGCGCCCATGAGCGAGAGCGGACGCCGCATGGGCAGCATGGGATCGCAGCGCAGGTGCACGAACTGCCCGGGCACGGCGCGGGCGGCGCAGCGCGGCGCGTGCAGCACGAGGCGGTGCTGGCCCTCGGGCCAGGCCTCGTGCTCGAGCACCTCGGCGTCCTCGAGGGCGATGGTCGCCGTCGCGCCGTCCACCGCGGGGCCCTCAGCCCGCCTCCCACACCACGCGCCCCTCGAGCAGCGTCCAGCGCACCCGACCCTTCAGGGTCCAGCCCGCGAAGGGGGTGTTGCGCCCGGCGCTCACCATGCGCTCGGGGTCGAGGCGCCACTCGGCGGCGGGGTCGAAGACGCAGACGTCGGCGCGCGCCCCTTCGGCCAGGGTGCCGGCCTCGATCCCGAGGACGGCGGCGGGCCCTGCGGTCAGGCGCTCGACGGCCTGGGGCAGGGTGAGCACGCCCTCGTCCACCAGGCGCAGCACCAGCGGCAGCAGGGTCTCGAGCCCGGAGGCGCCCACCTCGGTGGAGGGGAAGGGCGCGAGCTTGGCGTCCGGCTCGTGCGGCTCGTGGTCCGAGCACACCGCGGCGAGGACGCCGCGCGCGAGCCCCTCGCGCAGGCCCTCGCGGTCGCGCGCGGTGCGCAGCGGGGGATCGAGATGGGCCTCGGCGTTGAAGCCGGCGAGGTCCGCCTCGGTGAGATGCAGGTGCGCGACGGCGACGTCGGCCGTCACGGGGAGCCCGTCGTAGCGCGCCCGGGCGATCATGCGCACGGCGCGCGCGGTGGAGACGCGCCCGAAGTGGGCGCGCACGCCGGTCTGCTCCACGAGCGCGAGGCAGCGCGCGACCTCGGCCGTCTCCGCCGCCTCCGGGATGCCCGGCAGGCCGAGGCGGGCGGCCACTGCGCCCTCGTGGGCGCAGCCGCCGTCGCGCAGCCACGCGTCCATGGGGTGGATGTGCACCGTCAGGCCGAAGGTGGCGGCGTACTCCATGGCGCGGCGCAGCACCAGGGTGCTGGGCACCGGCCGGCGCCCGTTGCCCACGCCCACGCACCCGGCCTCGGCCAGCGCCGCCATCTCGCTCAGGCGCTCGCCGTCGAGCCCGCGGGTGAGCGCCCCGAGGCAGACCACGCGCGCATGCCCCGCCGCCCGCGCGAGGCGCCGCACCAGCTCCACCACCGCCGGGGTGTCGATCACGGGGTCGGTGTCGGGCGGGCAGCACAGGGTGGTGATGCCGCCGGCGGCGGCCGCGCGCGTCTCGCTCGCCACGGTGCCCTTGTGCTCGAGGCCGGGCTCGCGCAGGCGCGCGGCGAGGTCCACCAGGCCCGGGCACACCACCAGGCCCGCGGCCTCCAGCACCCGGTCGGGCGTGAAGCCCTCGGGGGCGCGCAGGACGCCGGCGATGCGCCCGCCGGCGATGGCGAGGTCGCCGGTCGCGTCGAGGCCCGATGCCGGGTCGACGATGCGCCCGCCGCGGATCAGGATGCGATCGCCGCCCGCGCTCACGCCGTTCCGTCCCCCGTCGTGCGCATGGTCATGGACATGATGGCCATGCGCACGGCGATGCCGTGCTCGACCTGCTCCAGGATCACCGAGCGCGGGCCGTCGGCGACGCGCGACTCGAGCTCGATGCCGCGGTTGATGGGGCCCGGGTGCATGACGATGGCGTCCGGGCGCGCCAGCGCCAGGCGCTCCTCGGTGAGGCCGTAGAGGCGGAAGTACTCGTGCTCGCTCGGCAGGTGCGCGCCGCGCATGCGCTCCTTCTGCAGGCGCAGCATGATCACGACGTCGGCCTCGCGCAGGCCGTCCTCCATGCGGTGGAAGACGTGCACGCCGAGGTCGTCCACGTGGGCCGGGAGCAGGGTGCGCGGCGCCACCACGCGCACCTCGCCGGTGCCGAGCGTGTTGAGGGCGTGGATCTGCGAGCGCGCCACGCGCGAGTGCAGGATGTCGCCCACGATGGCCACCACCAGGTCCTCGAAGCGTCCCTTGCGGCGGCGGATGGTGAAGGCGTCGAGCAGGGCCTGGGTCGGATGCGCGTGGCGGCCGTCGCCGGCGTTGACCACGCTCACGTGGGGGCGCACGTGGCGGGCGATGAAATGGGCCGCACCGCTGTCGGCGTGGCGCACCACGAACATGTCCACGTGCATGGCCTCGAGGTTGCGCAGGGTGTCGAGCAGGGTCTCGCCCTTGGTGGTGGCGGAGGCGGAGACGTTGATGTTGAGGACGTCGGCCGAGAGGCGCTTGGCGGCGAGCTCGAAGGTGGTGCGCGTGCGCGTGCTCGCCTCGAAGAAGAGGTTGACGATGGTCTTGCCGCGCAGCAGCGGCACCTTCTTCACGGTCTGCTCGGTGACGCCGGCGAAGGACTCGGCGGTGTCGAGGATCTCGGTGAGGAGCTCGCGCCCGAGGCCCTCGACGGTGAGGAAGTGGCGCAGCCTGCCGCGCTCGTCGACCTGCAGCGAGGCGCCGCTCATCTCGCGCGCTTCTTCACCACCCGCAGCTCGAGGGGCTCGGGGCCGCCGAGCTCCACGTACTCGTTGGGCGCGAGCTCGAGGTGGCGGCCCACCACCTGCGCCTCGATGGGCAGCTCGCGCCCGGGGCGCTCGATCAGCACCGCCAGCGTCACCGAGGCCGGGCGCCCGTAGTCGAAGATCTCGTTGAGGGCGGCGCGGATGGTGCGTCCCGTGTGCAGCACGTCGTCGACCAGCACGATGTGGCGGTCGTCGACGTTGAAGGGGATGCGCGAGGGGCGCACCTGGGGGTTCATGCCGACGCGCGTGAAGTCGTCGCGGTAGAAGGAGATGTCGAGCGTGCCGAGCGGCTCGTCGAGGCCGAGCAGGCGGTGGAGGCGCTCGGCCACCCACACGCCGCCGGTGTGGATGCCGATCATGGCGGGGCCGGCGACTCCGCCCTCGGCCAGACGCGCGCGCAGCGCCTCGGCCATCGCGGCGAGCACGGCGTCGATGTCGATGTCCAGCCTGCGGCTCATGCCGGATCCCCCTGGCGGGCGGTCCCCTCCAGCCACGCCTGGAGGATGACCTGGGCCGCGACGCGGTCGCGCTCGCCGCGGCGCGCCCGCCGCGCGAGCCGGCCCGCCGCCCGTGCCTCGCGCACGAGCCCGCGCGCCGCGGTGGTGCTCAGGCGCTCGTCGACACGGTGCACCGGCAGGCGGTAGCGGGCCGCCAGGCGGCGGGCGAAGCGTTCGGCGGCGCGGGTGAGCGCGTGCGGCGAGCCGTCGAGATTGTACGGGATGCCGACCACCAGCGCATCGGGGCCCCATTCCCCGACCAGGCGGTCGATGCCGCCCCAGTCCGGCCCGCCCGCGCTCTCCAGCACCGCCAGCGGCCGCGCCGTGCCCGTGAGCGTCTCGCCCACCGCCACGCCGATGCGCCTCAGCCCGTAGTCGAAGCCGAGGGCCGTCCGCGGGCGGGGAGGCATCTCAGGCGTGGCCGGCCTCGCCCGACAGCCGCCCGAGGTCGATCCCCAGGTGGCGCGCGGCCGCCTCCCACTTGGCCTCGTCCGGGACCTCGAAGACGATGCGCATGTCCGCCGGGCCGCTGAGCCAGGCGTTGTCGGCCATCTCCTGCTCGAGCTGCCCCGGCCCCCAGCCGGCGTAGCCGAGCGCCACCAGATAGCGCTCGGGGCCCGCGCCGCGGGCGATGGCCTCGAGGATGTCGCGGGAGGTCGTGATGCCGACGCGCTCGCCCACCCGCAGGGTGGAGGCCCAGGCGCCCGCCGGCTCGTGCAGCACGAAGCCGCGCTCGCGCTGGACCGGCCCGCCGACGTAGACCGGCACCTCGCGCGCGGCGGCCTCGGCCCCCTCGATCCCCATGTGCTCGAGGATCTCGCCGAGGCGCATCTCGCTCGGGCGGTTGACCACCAGCCCCAGGGCGCCCTCCTCGTTGTGCTCGCAGATGAAGGTGACGGTGTGGAAGAAGTTCGGATCCGCGAGCTGCGGCATCGCGATCAGGAAGTGGCCCGTGAGCCAGGCACGGTCGTCTCCGTCCATGCCGACAGTATCCCGCCGCCCGTCGCCCCCGGCAAGCGCCGGCCGACGGGCGCTCAGCGGCCGCTGAGGCGGTTGGAGCTCAGGAACTCCCAGGTGCGGACGATGTGGAGGACGTCGGTCTCGCGCCGGATCTCGGGCGGGAAGGGCGCGAAGGGGGCCGCCAGGCGCACGATGCGCACCGCGGCCTCGTCCAGCACCCGGTGGCCGGAGGAGCGCAGGATGCGGATGGCGCGCACGGTCCCGTCCGGGTTGAGGGCGACGTCCAGGGTGAGCCGGCCCGAGAGCCCGCGCCGCCGCGCCTCCTCGGGATAGTTGAGGTTGCCGATGCGCTCGACCTTCTCCACCCAGGCGTGCATGTAGGCGGCGTAGCGGTGCTGGCGGGTGCGCGCGTGCACGGTGCGCTCGCGGGGGTTGCGCGCGTGCGCCCGCGCCTCGGCGGCGCGCTCGGCCTCGAGGCTCGCGAGCTCGAGGCTGCGAGTGTAGAGCTCGGCCGCGCTGAGCGGCCGCTGGCGCGAGGCGGGGGGCGTCGGGTGCGGGGTGGCCGCGGTCGCCGGTCCACGCGCGGGCCGCGCGAGGCGCTCCGGCGCCGGGGCCGCGCGCTCGCGCGCGCGCTCGGCCCGCCGCGCGCGCGGGCCCGGCGTCTCGAGCGGCACCTGGCGCGGAGGCGCCTCGGGGCGCACGCGCTCGCGCACGTTGCCCGCCCCCTCCTGGCTCGCCGCCGCGAGGTAGTCGGCGTCCTCGGGCGTGCGCTCGGTCGGGCGCTGCACCAGGGTGACGTCGAGCGTGGGCAGCGGCGGCTCGCGCCGGGCCTCGAAGGGCGAGAACCCGATCCCGAGGATGACGATCGCATGCAGCGCCGCCGCAATGGTGAGCGTGAGCGCCAGCCGATCGCGCGCCGGCGGCATGGGCGGCGGCAGCGCCGCGGTCGGGCGGCTCGGGCTCATGCCTGCTCCGTGGCCTCCTCCTGCGCCAGGATGCGCCAGGCGATTATACCGCTCAGGGTGCCGAAGGCCGCGGCCGCGGTCATGAGCGGCGCGGCGAGCAGCGCGACCGCGGGGTGCGGCACGAACAGCGCCCAGGCCACCAGGAGCTGGCCGCCCATGTGCGCCATCGCCGCCACCAGGCCCAGCCCCAGGGGGCTGAAGCCGCGGCCGGGGCAGCGGGCGGCGAGGGCGAGGGCGGCGAGGGCCGCGGCCGCGCCGCCCGCGCTCAGCAGGAAGGTGGGCGAGAGGAAGGTGCCGAGGACGAGGCCGCTCACCAGCACCCGCAGGGCCGTGACCCAGGCCGCCGGGCGCCAGCCGAAGCGCACCAGGACGAGCAGGGTGACGACGTTGGCCAGCCCCGGCTTCATGCCGGGCACCGGGCTCGGCAGCGCCGCCTCGAGCACGTGCAGCGCCACGGCGAGCGCGGCCAGCGCCGCCACGCGCACGTCCTCGCGCTCCGGCCGCAGCGGTGTGTCCCGCGGGGGGGCGGCCTGTCCCGTGGCCGGAGCCTTCACGCCGCCCCCACCCTCCCACGCTCAGAAATTGATCGCGTCGTACTCGCCACCGGGGCCCGTGAGGGTGACGACGATGCCGTTGGGCAGGCAGGCGACGAGCTCGCCGGCCCCGCGCGCCCAGCCCGAGCGCACGCAGATCTTGCTCCGGCAGGGCGAGTCGACGAAGCGCACGGCACCGTCGCGCACCTCGAGCACGCTCTCGCCGAGGGCGCCGCGGACGCGGTAGGTGCCGGGCCGGTCGAGCGGCAGCAGGCGCGTGCCGGCGGGCGTCTCGACCCGCGCCGTCACCACGGGGCCGCCTCCGCCCCAGGCGTGCAGGTGGAGCGCGGCGAGCAGGGCCGCGGCGGCGGCGAAGGCGAGAAGATCGGCGGGCGTGGGCCGCAGCCTCATTCGCCTTCCCCTCGGTTGCGCGCCCCGGTGGCGGGCAGCTCCACCACCTCGAGCGGCGGGGCCGGACGCGCCACGATGCGCAGGCGCCGCGCCATCTCGGGCGTGGCGTGGAGGCGGCCCTGCTCGTCCACCACGAGGACCTGCCGCAGGCCGAGGCGTGCGGCGAGCGCCGCCCAGCCGCGCGGGCCCGCGACGAACAGCGCCGTGGCGTAGGCGTCGGCCTCGCTGCCGTCGTCGTGCACCACCGTCACCGAGACGAGCCCGCGTGCGGGCCGACCCGTGCGCGGGTCGAGGATGTGGTGGTAGCGCCGGCTCCGCCAGGTGAAGTAGCGCTCGTAGTCGCCGGAGGTGAAGATGGCCTCTCCGTCGGCGGCCTCGAGGGCGGCGAGGATCCCGCCGCCGCGCGGTGCGCGGATGCCGATGCGCCAGGGCCGCTCGCCGTGGCGGCCGAGCACGCGCAGGTCCCCGCCGGCGTTGACGAGCGCGTTGGCCACGCCCATGCGGCGCAGGCGCTCGACGGCGCGGTCCACCGCCAGCCCCTTGGCGAAGGCGCCGAAGTCGAGCCGCACGGCGGGGTTGCGCGAGCGCACGCGGATGCCCTCGACCTCGAGGTCCAGGATGCTCGGGCGCGCCGCGACGAGCTTCGCGATCTCCTCCTCCGGGGGCGGCGGGCGCTCGCCGCCCGGGTCGTCGCCATGGAAGCCCCACAGGGCGACGAGGCGGCCGATGCCGGGGTCGAACAGCCCGCCGGTGGCCCGCGCGAGCGCGCGCCCCTCGACGATGAGGGGCAGCACCGAGGGCGCCGCCGAGAACCAGTGCCCCGTGGCCAGCAGCGTGTTGACGCGCCCGAGCGCCCCCGGCCGCCAGGCGTGCCAGGTGGCCTCCATGTAGGCGAAATCGGCCTCGAGGGCCCGGTGGGCCCGCTCGGCCAGCGCCTCCGGCACGCCGTGGAGGCTGAGCTCCACCACCGTGCCCATGGCGAGAAAGCTGTAGCGGCGGGCCTCGGGCTCGCGCGCGCAGCCGGCGAGCAGCGCCGCCGCGGCGAGGAGCGCGCACAGCCTGCGCGCCGGGCTCACGCGCGGCCCTCCTCGCGCCGCGCGAGGCGCCGCTCGATCGCCTCCATCAGCCTGCCGGCGATGTCGAGGCCGTAGAGGGCGTCGAGCTCGCGGATGCAGGTGGGGCTCGTGACGTTGATCTCGGTGAGCCAGCCGCCGATGACGTCGATGCCGACGAAGAGCAGCCCCTCGCGCCGCAGCACGGGCCCGAGGCGCGCGCAGATCGCGCGCTCGCGCGCGTCCAGCGCCACGCCCTCGGCGCGGCCCCCGGCGGCGAGGTTGCCGCGCACCTCGCCCGCGCGCGGCACGCGCGCGAGCGCGTAGGGCACGGGCTCGCCGTCGACGAGCAGAATGCGGTGATCGCCGCCGGCGCGGATCTCCGGCACGAAGCGCTGCGCCATGCAGAAGCGCCGGCCGTGATCGGTGACGGTCTCGATGACGACCGGCCGGTTGGGGTCGTCGCGGCGCAGGTAGAAGACGCCCTGCCCGCCCATGCGCCCCAGCGGCTTGAGCACGATCTCGCCCTCGCGCTCGAGGAAGGCCTCGATGCGCGCCGGCTCGCGCGCGACGACGAAGGGCGGAGCGAGGTCGGCGAACCACGCCGTCCACAGCTTCTCGTCCACGTTGCGCAGCGCCCGGGCCGCGTTGACCACGAGCACCCCCTCGGCCTCGGCGCGCTCCAGGATCCAGGTCGCGCGCAGGTACTCGAGGTCCACGGGCGGGTCCTTGCGCATGAGCACGACGTCGAGGGCGGCGAGCGGCGCCTCCTCGGGCTCGCCCAGCTCGTGCCAGGCGCGCGGGTCGTCGCGCACGGCGAGCGGGCGCATGCGCGCGCGCGCGCGCGCGCCCTCCAGCCACAGGTCGCCGAGCTCCATGTAGCGCAGCTCCCAGCCGCGCGCCTGCGCCGCGAGCAGCATGGCGAAGGTGCTGTCC
>WFOW01000070.1 GCA_015487895.1 Gammaproteobacteria bacterium
GTAGTGGGTCACCACCGCCTCGATGATGTACTGGGCGCCGAGCACCCGGCCGATCTTGGCCGCCGAGGGCTTGGCCACGCGCCCCGAGGCGCCGAAGTCCTGCTCCTTGAGGAGGTTCTGCACCTTGACGCGCTCGACCAGGCGGAAGCGCCCGCTGCGGTGCAGGGCGTCGGTGAGGATGGCCTCGATGCCGTCCACCGGAACCCCACCCGAGGTCACGGCCTCGTAGCGGTAGCCCGGGCCCGAGACCACCACGGTCTGCGAGGCGGTGCGGTTCTGCACCTTCATCACCGCCACCCGCGCCTTCTTGCCCGAGTAGCGGCCCCACTCGACCTGAACCAGGTACTTGGCCTCGATGTCGTCGATGCGCTCGGGCAGCGGCACCCTCTGGCCCTTGATGACCGCGTAGGCCACGTAGTCGGCGAGCGCCGCCTGCTGGAAACCCGCCAGCGCCAGCGCGCCGACCCCCGCGAGGATGGTCTTCGGGATCCGCATCGCTCTTTCCTCCCTCGTGCCGTTCCGGTCCCTGCGCGAATATCTTGCGCCCCTCAGCCGCCGGCGTCGAGCTTGCGGCGCAGGAGCTCGTTGACCTGCTTGGGGTTGGCCTTGCCCCCGGAGGCCTTCATCACCTGGCCCACGAAGAAGCCGAAGAGCTTGTCCTTGCCGGCGCGGTACTGGGCGAGCTGCTGCGGGTGGGCGGCGAGCACCTCGTCGATGAGCTTCTCGATGGCGCCGGCGTCCGAGATCTGGCGCAGCCCGCGCGCCTCGATGATGGCGTCGGCGTCGCCCTCGCCCGCCCACATGGCCTCGAAGACCTCCTTCGCCGCCCGCCCCGAGACGGTGCCGTCGAGGATGCGCCGCAGAAGCCCCGCGAGCGCCTCCGGCCCCACGGGGCTCGCGGTGATCTCGACGCCGGCACGGTTGAGGGCGCCGCCGAGCTCGACCATCACCCAGTTGGCGCACAGCTTGGGCTCGCCGCCGACGGCGGCCACCACCGCCTCGTAGTAGTCGGCCAGCTCGCGCGAGGCGGTGAGGACGCCGGCGTCGTAGGCCGGCAGGCCGTAGTCGGAAACGAAGCGCGCACGGCGGGCGTCCGGCAGCTCCGGCAGCTCGGCGCGCACGGCCTCGATGTAGGCCTCCTCGAGGACGAGCGGCAGCAGGTCGGGGTCCGGGAAGTAGCGGTAGTCGTTGGCCTCCTCCTTGGTGCGCATGGGGCGGGTCTCGTTGCGGTCCGGGTCGTAGAGGCGCGTCTCCTGCACCACCGCACCGCCCGACTCCAGCACCTCGATCTGGCGCTCGATCTCGTGCGCGAGCGCCCGCTCGAGGAAGCGGAAGGAGTTGAGGTTCTTGATCTCGGTGCGCGTGCCGAAGGCGTGGCTGCCCGCCGGCCGCACCGAGACGTTGGCGTCCACGCGGAAGGAGCCCTCCTGCATGTTGCCGTCGCAGATCTCGAGGTAGCGCACCAGGGTGTGGATCTTCTTGGCGTAGGCGACGGCCTCCTGCGGCGAGCGCAGGTCGGGCTCGGAGACGATCTCCAGCAGCGGCGTGCCGGCGCGGTTGAGGTCGATGCCGCTCATGGCGTGGAAGTCTTCGTGCAGGGACTTGCCCGCATCCTCCTCGAGGTGGGCGCGCGTGACGCCGATCTCCTTCTCGCCGCCGCCGTCGAGCTGGATGGTGACGCGCCCGCCGCGCACGATGGGCAGCTCGTACTGGCTGATCTGGTAGCCCTTGGGGAGATCCGGATAGAAATAGTTCTTGCGCGCGAAGACAGAGCGGCGCGCCACCTCGGCGCCGATGGCGAGCCCGAACTTCACCGCCATGCGCACGGCGCCCTCGTTGAGCACCGGCAGCACGCCGGGCAGGCCGAGGTCGACGGCGCAGGCCTGCGTGTTGGGCTCGGCGCCGTAGGCGGTGGACGCCCCCGAGAAGATCTTGCTGCGCGTGGCGAGCTGGGCGTGGATCTCCAGCCCGATGACCGCTTCCCACTGGACACTCCGATCGGTCCGCTGCGCGGATCGATCGGAGCTAAGGTGCTTCGCGGCCATTTCGGTCTCCCCCTGCATCGTCATGCGCTTCCATGTGCATGGGCCATCCCGCGGCCGCCCCTGGCCGCGGGGAAGCCCTGAAAAACGAACCTTTCAGGGCTTCCTCCATCATTCGAACCCCGGCGGCGCGGCGCGGTGCCAGTCGGTGGCGAGCTGGTACTGGTGGGCGACGTTGAGCAGGCGCCCCTCCTCGAAGTGGCGGCCGATGAGCTGCATGCCCACGGGAAGCCCCCCGGCGAAGCCCACCGGCATCGACAGCGCCGGCAGGCCGGCCAGGTTGGCGGCGATGGTGTAGACGTCCGAGAGGTACATGGTCACCGGGTCGTCGAGGCGCTCGCCGAGGCGGAAGGCCGTGGTCGGCGAGGTGGGCCCGGCGATCACGTCCACCTCCTCGAAGGCGCGCACGAAGTCGTCGCGGATCAGGCGTCGCACCTTCTGCGCCTTGAGGTAGTAGGCGTCGTAGTAGCCGGCCGAGAGGGTGTAGGTGCCGACGAGGATGCGGCGCTTGACCTCGGCGCCGAAGCCTTCGCCGCGGGTGCGCATGTAGAGGTCCTCGAGGTCGCGCGGGTCCTCGCAGCGATAGCCGTAGCGCACGCCGTCGTAGCGCGCGAGGTTGGAGGAGGCCTCGGCCGGGGCGACCACGTAGTAGGCCGGCACGGCGAGCGGCGTGGTCGGGAGCGAGATCTCGCGCACCTCGGCGCCCTCGGACTCGAGCACGCGCACGGCGGCCTCCACCGCCTCGCGCACGCCCGCCTCGAGCCCCTCGCCGAAGTACTCGCGCGGCAGCCCCACGCGCAGGCCGCGCAGCGGGCGCGCGAGCTCGGCGGCGTAGTCCGGCACGGGCCGGTCCACGCTGGTCGAGTCGCGCGGGTCGAAGCCGGCCATGGCGCCGAGCAGCAGCGCCACGTCCTCGGCCGTGCGCGCCATGGGCCCGCCCTGGTCGAGGCTGGAGGCGAAGGCGATCATGCCCCAGCGCGAGACGCGCCCGTAGGTGGGCTTGAGCCCCGTGATGCCGCACAGCGCCGCCGGCTGGCGGATGGAGCCGCCGGTGTCGGTGCCGGTGGCGCCCGGCACGAGGCGGGCGGCCACCGCCGCCGCGGAGCCGCCGGAGGAGCCGCCGGGCACGCGCTCGGTGTCCCACGGGTTGCGCACCGGGCCGTAGAAGCTGGTCTCGTTGGACGAGCCCATGGCGAACTCGTCCATGTTGGTCTTGCCGAGCATGACCGCGCCCGCATCGCGCAGGCGCTCGACCACGGTGGCGTCGTAGGGGGCGACGAAGCTGTCGAGCATGCGCGAGGCGCAGCTCGTGCGCACGCCGTCGGTGCAGAAGATGTCCTTGTGCGCGACGGGCACGCCCGTGAGCGGCCCGCCCCCGCCGCGCCGCAGGCGCTCGTCGGCCGCGCGCGCCTGCTCCAGCGCGCGCTCGGCGGTGACCGTGATGAAGCTGTTCAGGCGCCCGTCCAGCGCCTCGATGCGGCGCAGGAAGGCCTCGGTCACCTCGACGGCGCTGAACTCGCCGGCGCGCAGCCCGTGCGCCAGCTCGGCTATGGTGCGCTCGTGCATTCCGGCCCTTCTTTACGGAATCGAATGCGAGAAGCGCCTGACCGCCGGGGCGTGGCACCCGCCGGCCCGGCCCGCGTCACTCGATGACCCTGGGCACCAGGTAGAGGCCGCGCTCGACCAGGGGAGCGATGGCCTGGTAGCGCTCGCGCCGGTCCTCCTCCGTGACCTCGTCGGGGCGCATGCGCTGGGGCAGCTCGAGCGGGTGCGCGAGCGGCTCCACGCCCTCGGTGTCCGCAGCGTTCATCTGCTCGACCAGCTCCAGGATGCGCGAGAGGTTGCGCGCGTAGTCCGGGATGTCCTCCTCGCGGATCGCCACGCGCGCCAGCCAGGCGATGCGGCGCACCTCGTCGGGTCCCAGCGACACCTCGTCCTCCCTTTGCCGGAAAGTCCGCCGGCGCCGGTCCTGTGACCGGCGTCGCAGGGCGGCAAACTTAGCACAGCGGCCGCCTTGCCCAAAGTCCCCCCCGTTGCTAGAGTAACGCATCCACGAGCTGCCCCCGTCGCTGATTTATCCAATATGTTCAAGCGCTTGCGCGGCCTCTTCTCGAACGATCTGTCCATTGACCTGGGCACGGCCAACACCCTCATCTACGTGCGGGGGCAGGGCATCGTCCTCAACGAGCCCTCCGTGGTCGCCATCCGCCAGAACGGGCGCGGCCAGCGCCAGATCGCGGCGGTCGGCACCGAGGCCAAGCGCATGCTCGGGCGCACGCCCGGAAACATACAGGCCATCCGCCCGCTGAAGGACGGCGTCATCGCCGACTTCACGGTGACGGAGAAGATGCTCCAGTACTTCATCCACAAGGTGCACGAGTCGCGTTTCTTCCGGCCCAGCCCGCGCGTGCTCGTGTGCGTGCCCTGCGGCTCGACCCAGGTCGAGCGCCGCGCCATCCGCGAGTCCGCGGCCGGGGCCGGCGCGCGCGAGGTCTACCTGATCGAGGAGCCCATGGCCGCGGCCATCGGCGCGGGGCTGCCGGTGGAGGAGGCGCGCGGCTCCATGGTGCTCGACATCGGCGGCGGCACCTCGGAGGTGGCCGTGATCTCGCTCAACGGCATCGTCTATTCCGAGTCGGTGCGGATCGGCGGCGACAAGCTCGACGAGGCCATCATCAACTACGTGCGGCGCAACTACGGCATCCTGATCGGCGAGGCCACCGCCGAGCGCGTCAAGCACGAGATCGGCACCGCCTTCCCCGCGAGCGAGGTGCGCGAGATCGAGGTCAAGGGCCGCAACCTCGCCGAGGGCGTGCCGCGCAGCTTCACGCTCAACAGCAACGAGATCCTCGAGGCGCTCCAGGAGCCGCTCGCCGGGATCGTGGGCGCCGTCAAGACCGCGCTCGAGCAGACGCCGCCCGAGCTCGGCGCCGACGTCGCCGAGCGCGGCATCGTGCTCACGGGCGGCGGCGCCCTGCTCAAGGACATCGACCGCCTGCTCATGGAGGAGACGGGGCTGCCGGTGGTGGTCGCCGACGACCCCATGACCTGCGTCGCCCGCGGCGGCGGCCGTGCCCTGGAGCTGATGGAGGAGCACGGCGGCGAGGTCTTCCTGACCGACTGAGGCGGGCCGCCGGGCCGGCCGCGCGAACGTCACCGCGCAAGGGGGCACGGCCATCAAGCCGCTCTTCACACGGGGACCCTCCCTCGGCGCCCGCCTGGCGCTGCTGGCGGCGGCTTCCGTGGCGCTCATGGTCCTCGACCACCGCCAGCACCGCCTCGACGACCTGCGCGCCGCGCTCTCGGTGGTGGTCTATCCGCTGCAGGTGGCGGTGGACCTGCCGGTGGCGGCGGCGCACTGGGGCGCGGAGCTGTTCGCCACGCGCCGCCGGCTGCAGGAGGAGAATCTGCGCCTGCGCGCGCGCAACCTCCTGCTCGAGGCGCAGAACCAGAAGCTCGCCGCGCTCGAGGCCGAGAACGCGCGCCTGCGCGAGCTGCTGCACGCCGGCCGGCGCGTGGGCGAGCGCGTGCTCATCGCAGAGCTCCTCGCGGTCGACCTCGACCCTTACCGCCACCGGGTGGTGCTCGACAAGGGCACGCGCGACGGCGTGCGCGTGGGCCAGCCGCTGGTCGACGCCCGCGGCGTCATGGGCCAGGTGATCGAGGCCGGCCCGCTGTCGGCGGTCGCCATGCTCATCAGCGACCCGGGCCACGCCCTGCCCGTGGCCGTGCTGCGCACGGGGCTGCGCGCCATCGCCTACGGCACCGGCGACTCCGAGCGGCTGCTGCTGCCGCACCTGCCGCGCACGGCCGACGTGCGCGCCGGCGACCGCCTCGTGACCTCGGGCCTGGGCGGGCGCTTCCCCCCCGGCTACCCCGTGGGCACGGTCGTGCGCGTCGAGCGCGATCCGGACGGGGCCTTCACCCGCGCCGTGGCGCGGCCCGCGGCGCGCCTGCGCCGCGCGCGCGAGGTGCTCCTGGTCTGGCGCGAGGCGCCGCCGCGGGCGGACGGCAGCGCGGAGGCGAACGGGACCGCGGCGGAGGCGGCGCCATGACGCTCGCCCCGCGCCGGGCCACCTGGGTCATCGCGGCGAGCTTCGCCGCGGCGCTGGCGCTCGCCATCGTGCCGCTGCCGGAATGGGCCGCGCCCTTCCGTCCCGACTGGGCGGCGCTGGTGCTCGTCTACTGGGCGCTGGCCCTGCCGCACCGCGTGGCCGTGGGCACCGGCTGGCTCGTGGGGCTGCTGCTCGACGTCCTGCGCGGCGCCATCCTCGGCCAGCACGCCCTGGCGCTGGCCGTGGTCGCCTACCTCGCGGTGCGCCTGCACCAGCGCCTGCGCGTCTTCCCCCTCTGGCAGCAGGCGCTGGCGGTCCTGCTCCTGCTCGCCCTCGACCAGCTCATCGTGGCCTGGATCGACGGCATCGCGGGCCTGCCCGGCGGCGACTGGCGCCAGTTCGGGGCGGCGCTCACGGGCATGCTGCTGTGGCCCTGGGTCTTCGCCAGCCTCCGCGGGCTGCGCAGGCGCTACCGCGTGAGCTGAGGCCATGCGCCGCCTTCACCTCAAGGACCACCGCGCCGAGCAGCGCCTGTTCGCGCGGCGCGCGGCCCTCGCCGCCGCCCTCGCCGTGCTCGCCATCGGCACGGTGGCCGCGCGGCTGGTGCAGCTCCAGGTGCTCGAGCACCAGCGCTACAGCACGCTCTCGCGCGAGAACCGCGTGCGGCTCGTGCCGCTGCCGCCGCCGCGCGGGCTGATCTTCGACCGCAACGGCACGCCCGTGGCCGAGAACCGTCCCGCCTACCGCCTCGAGGTGGTGCCGGAGGAGGTGCCGGACCTCGACGCCATGCTCGAGCGCCTCGGCCGCGTCGTGACCCTGCGCCCCATCGACGTCGAGCGCTTCCGGGCCCTGGCGGCGCGCAAGCCCCGCTTCGAGGCCATCCCCCTGCGGCTGCGGCTGAGCGAGGCGGAGGCGGCGCGCTTCGCGGTCCACCGCCACGAGTTCCCGGGTGTGGACATCGCCGTGCGCCCGGCGCGCCACTACCCGGCGGGCCCGCTGCTCGCCCACGTCCTCGGCTACGTCGCGCGCATCGACGCCGACGACCTCGAGTCGCTCGACCCGGTCGAGTACCGTGGCACCAGCCACGTCGGCAAGCTCGGCATCGAGCGCGCCTACGAGCCGCTCCTGCACGGCCGCGTGGGCATGCAGCAGGTCGAGGTCAACGCCCAGGGCCGGCCGCTGCGCGTGCTCGAGCGCGCGCGCCCGCGCCCGGGCCGCAACCTGTGGCTGACCATCGACCTGCGCCTGCAGCGCGCCGCGCAGGAGGCCCTCGGCGAGGCCAGCGGCGCGGTCGTCGCCCTCGACCCGCGCACGGGCGAGGTGCTGGCGCTCGTGAGCGCGCCGAGCTACGACCCCAACCTCTTCGTCAACGGCATCGACCCGGCCGCCTACCGCGCGCTGGCGCACGACCCGGACCGCCCGCTCTTCAACCGCGCCCTGCGCGGGCGCTATCCGCCGGGCTCCACCATCAAGCCCTTCATGGCGCTGGCGGGCCTCGAGGCGGGCGTGATCGCCCCCGGAACCACGCGCTACTGCCCGGGCTGGTTCGTGCTGCCCAACGACGAGCGCCGCTACCGCGACTGGAAGCGCGCCGGCCACGGCGTCACCGACATGTACAAGGCCATCGCCGAGTCCTGCGACGTCTACTTCTACGATCTCGCGGTGCGCCTCGGCATCGACCGCATCCACGGCTTCCTGGCGCGCTTCGGCTTCGGGGCCGGCACCGGCCTCGACGTGGTCGAGGAGGCCCGGGGGCTGCTGCCCTCGCGCGAATGGAAGCGCCGCGCCCGCGGCCAGCCCTGGTTCCCGGGCGAGACCGTGATCACCGGCATCGGCCAGGGCTACCTCCTCGCCACGCCCATGGAGCTGGCCGCGGCGACGGCGACGCTCGCCGCGCGCGGCGTGCGCGTGCGCCCCCACCTAGCACGCGCGGCGGCCGATCCCGGCGGCCCGCCCGAGCCGCTGCGCTTCGCGCCCGAGCCGCCGGTGCGTCTCGCCGAGCCCCGCCACTGGGAGGCCGTGGTGCGGGCGATGGTGCGCACGGTGCACGGGCGCGACGGCACCGCCCGCGGCATCGCCGACGCGCCCTACCGCATCGCCGGCAAGACCGGCACGGCGCAGGTCTTCGGCCTCGCCGAGGACGAGGAGTACGACCCCGAGACGCTCGCCGAGCGCCTGCGCGACCACGCCCTGTTCATCGCCTTCGCCCCGGCCGACGATCCGCGCATCGCCGTGGCGGTGGTGGTCGAGAACGGAGGCAGCGGGGGCGCCGTCGCCGCGCCGGTGGCGCGGCGCGTGATGGACGCCTGGCTGCTGCGCGGCGGCGGGGCGGCGCGGGGGACGGCGCCGTGAACGGCGAGCGCATCGGCCTGCCCGGCGCCGAGGCGGCGCGGCGCACGCCGGGGCTCGCCGCGCGCCTGCACCTCGACCTGCCGCTGCTGCTCGGGCTGCTGGCCGTGGCCGCGATCGGGCTGGTGGTGCTCTACAGCGCCTCGGGCGAGCGCCTCGAGGTGGTCTGGCGCCAGCTCCTGCGCCTCGGCATCGGCTTCGGCGTCATGGTGGCCGTGGCGCAGGTGCCGCCGGAGGCGCTGCGCCGCTGGGCGCCCTGGCTGTACGCGGCCGGCATCCTGCTGCTGGTGGCCGTGCTCGCCGTCGGCGCCACGGGCAAGGGCGCGCAGCGCTGGCTCGACCTCGGCGTGGTGCGCTTCCAGCCCTCGGAGCTCATGAAGCTCGCCCTGCCCATGGTGGTGGCCTGGCACCTGGCCGAGGCGCCGCTGCCCCCCGCCGCCCGGCGGGTGCTGGCGGCCTTCGCCGCCATCCTCGTGCCGGTGGCGCTCATCGCGCGCCAGCCCGACCTCGGCACCGCGCTCGTCGTGGGCGCGGCCGGCTTCTTCGCCCTCTTTCTCGCCGGGCTGCGCTGGCGCTGGCTGGCGGGGCTGGCGCTCGCCGCCGCCGCGGGCGCGCCCGCGCTCTGGCACGTGATGCACGACTACCAGCGCGCGCGCGTGCTCACCTTCCTCAACCCGGAGCGCGACCCGCTGGGCACGGGCTACCACATCATCCAGTCCAAGATCGCCATCGGCTCCGGCGGGCTGTTCGGCAAGGGCTGGCTGCACGGCACCCAGGCGCACCTGGAGTTCCTGCCGGAGCGCGCGACCGACTTCATCTTCGCCGTGCTCGGCGAGGAGCTCGGGCTCACGGGCACGCTCGCCCTGCTCGCGCTCTACCTGTTCCTGGTGCTGCGGGGCCTGCACATCGCCGCGCGCGCGCAGGACACCTTCGGCCGCCTCGTCGCCGGCGCCATCAGCCTTGCCTTCCTCGTCTACGTCGTCGTCAACACCGGCATGGTCACGGGCCTGCTGCCCGTCGTCGGCCTGCCGCTGCCGCTCGTGAGCTACGGCGGCACCTCGCTCGTGACCGTCATGGCGGGCTTCGGTATCCTCATGTCGGTGCACACGCACCGCAAGCTGCTGTCGCCGTCGTGAGCCCCGGCACACGCGCGCGCGTCCCCGCCCGCGCCCTCTGCGGCGCCGCGGCTCTCGCCTGCGCGCTCGCCGGCGCCGCGGGGCCGGCGGCCGCCACGCCGGGATTCACCGCCCGCCCGGAGGTGCGCGCCTACCTGGAGGCCCTCGCGCGCGAGCACGGCTTCGCGCGCGAGCGGCTGCTCGCGCTGTTCGAGCGCGTGGCCCCGCGCGAGGAGGTGGTGCGCGCCATCAGCGCGCCGGCGGAGGCGCGCCCCTGGCACCGCTACCGCCCCATCTTCGTCAACGAGGCGCGCATCGCCGGCGGCGTGCGCTTCTGGCGCGCGCACCGCGCGCTGCTCGCGCGCGCCGAGGCGCGCTACGGCGTCGACGCGCGCGTGATCGTCGCCATCATCGGCGTCGAGACGCGCTACGGGCGCCACACGGGACGCCACCCGGTGCTCGCCTCGCTCGCCACGCTCGCCTTCGACTACCCGCCGCGCGCGCGCTTCTTCCGCCGCGAGCTCACCGAGTACCTGCTGCTCAGCCGCGAGGAGGGCCTCGACCCCCTGCGCGTGAAGGGCTCCTACGCCGGCGCCATGGGCAAGCCGCAGTTCATCCCCAGCAGCTACCGCCGCTACGCCGTGGACTTCGACTGCGACGGCCGCCGCGACCTGTGGGGGAGCACGGCGGACGCCATCGGCAGCGTCGCCAACTACCTCGCGGTGCACGGCTGGCGGCGCGGGGCGCCGGTGGCGGTGCGCGCGCGCGCGCATGGCGACGCCTGGCGCGCGGCCGCACGCGGGCTGGAGCCGAGGCTGCCCCTCTCGGCGCTGCGCGCGCGCGGGCTCGAGCCCGTCCGCCCGGTGGCGGGCGACCCGCCGGCGGCGGTGCTGGAGCTCGAGGGCGCCGAGGGGCCCGAGCGCTGGCTGGTCTTCGCCAACTTCCGCGTGATCATGCGCTACAACCGCAGCCCCAAGTACGCGCTCGCCGTGCACGAGCTCGGCGAGGCGGTCGCCGCGCGCCTCGCCGCCCCTGCGGAGGAGGACTGGGAGGATGCGCCCGGCTGAGCGCGGGCTGCTGCCGGCCGTCCTCTGCGCGGCGCTGGCGCTCGCCGGCTGCGCCGGCGCGCCCGTGTGGGAGGAGCGCGACGGCCCGCCGGCGCGGCCGGTGGACGTCTCGCGCGTGCCGGACGCGGTGCCGCGCCACGAGCCGCGCAGCCGCTACGGCAACCCCGACTCCTACGTGGTCAACGGCCGGCGCTACCGCGTGCTGCCGACCGCGCGCGGCTACGTCGCGCGCGGCATCGCATCCTGGTACGGGCGCAAGTTCCACGGCCGGCGCACGGCGAGCGGCGAGCCCTACGACATGTACCGCATGACCGCCGCGCACCGCACCCTGCCGCTGCCCACCTACGTGCGCGTCACCAACCTCGAGAACGGCCGCTCGGTCGTGGTGCGGGTCAACGACCGCGGCCCCTTCCATCCCAACCGCATCATCGACCTCTCCTACGCCGCGGCCGTCCGGCTCGGCATGGTCGAGCGCGGCACGGCCCTGGTCGAGGTGCGCGCCGTCACGCCCGGGGAGCGCGCCCCGGCGCGCGCCGCGCGCGGCGCGGCCCCGGAGCCGCCCCGGATCTACGTGCAGGCGGGGGCCTTCGCCGACCGCCGCAACGCCGAGCGCCTGCGCCTGCGCCTGCTGCGCGCGGGCCTGCGCACCGTTGCGCTGCAGCGCCACGACCACCCGGAGCTGCCCCTCTACCGCGTGCGCCTCGGCCCCTTCGCCAGCGTCGATGCCGCCGACCGGGTGAGCGTGCGGCTGTGGCGCCTCGGCATCGCCGACGCCCACGTGGTCGTCGACTGAGCCCCTCGCGCGGGGGCTGGCGCACCCGTAGAATGGCGCGCGCCGGTGCCCGCCGCGGCACCGCGAGGGAGCGCCACGCCCATGCACAGTTCCATGCGAGCGATCGTCGCCGCCGCCCTCCTCGGGCTCTCCGCCTTGGCGCGCGCGCAGGAGCCGCCGCCGGTGCCCGCCCCGCCGCGCCCCGAGGCCCGGAGCTGGATCCTCGAGGACTTCCACAGCGCCCGCGTGCTCGCCGCCCACGAGCCGCGCCGGCGCATCGAGCCCGCCTCCATGACCAAGATGATGACGGTCTACGTGGCGCTGAAGGAGATCCACGCCGGGCGGCTGCGCCTCGACGATCGCGTCACCGTCAGCGAGAAGGCCTGGCGCACGCCGGGCTCGCGCATGTTCATCGAGGTGGGCCGGCAGGTCACGGTCGAGGAGCTCCTCAAGGGCATCATCGTCCAGTCCGGCAACGACGCGAGCGTCGCCCTCGCCGAGCACATCGCCGGCAGCGAGGACAGCTTCGCCGGCCTCATGAACCGCTACGCCGCCGCCCTCGGCATGCGCGACACCCATTTCGCGAACGCCACCGGCCTGCCGCACCCGAAGCACTACACGACGGTGGCCGACCTGGCGAGGCTCGCGCGCGCCCTGATCCGCGACTTCCCGGAGG
>WFOW01000071.1 GCA_015487895.1 Gammaproteobacteria bacterium
CTGGTCGCGCAGGCGCGCCTCGCCCCGGTCGTCCGTCTCCTCCGCCACGGGGCAAAAGGTACAGGAAACGCCGGTGCGCGTGCCACGCGCGGCTTCGGGCGACAGGTTACGGGGGACGGGTGACGGGTTACGGGAGGTAACCGCGCACCAGAGGCGGGAGACGGGGGTCGGGAGGCGAGGGTTGGTGCGCGCTCCGCGCGCGGCCGTTTCTTTCGCGTCTCCCGTCACCCGTCTCCCGTACACTTCCCCGACGCGGTCACGGGAGGATGCCGTTCCCACAGGGCCAGGCTGCAGGTTACAGCCTCCGCTCTACAGCACCCCGTCAGCCGTCTCCCGCCTCAGCCGAGGGTCTCGCAGGCGTCGATGACCGCGCCCCCCAGGCAGCGCTCGCCGTCGTACAGCACCACGTACTGGCCGGGGGCGGGGGCACGCTGCGGCTCGTCGAAGGCGACGCGCAGGCGCCCGCCGCCGAGGTCCTCGACGCGGCAGGGGGCCTCCCGGTGGCGGTGGCGGATGCGCGCGTGCCCGCGCCAGGGGAGGGGCGGCGGGCGTCCCGCGACCCAGCTCGCCCCCGAGGCGAGGACCGCGCGCGCCATCAGGCGCGGGTGCTCGTGGCCCTGGGCCACGTAGAGGACGTTGGCGCGCGGGTCCTTGTCCACCACGTACCAGGCGCCCTCGCCGGCACCGGCCTGGCCACCGATCCCGAGGCCGGCGCGCTGGCCGATGGTGTAGTAGGCCACGCCCCGGTGCTCGCCGAGCACGCGCCCGTCCAGGGCGCGGATCTCGCCCGGGCGCGCCGGCAGGTAGCGGGCAAGGAACTCGCGGAAGGGGCGCTCGCCGATGAAGCAGATGCCGGTGCTGTCGGGCCGGTCGTGGGTGGGCAGGCCCGCCGCGCGCGCCAGCGCGCGCACCTCGTCCTTGGCGAGCGCGCCGACGGGGAAGAGCACCCGCTCGAGCTGGCGGGCGCTCACCGCGTGCAGGAAATAGCTCTGGTCCTTGGCGGGGTCGCAGCCCTTGAGCAGCCACAGGCCGCGGCGGCCGTGCTCGATGCGCGCGTAGTGGCCGGTCGCGACCCAGTCCGCGCCGAGGCGCCGGGCGTGGCGCAGGAAGACGCCGAACTTGATCTCGCGGTTGCAGAGCACGTCCGGGTTGGGCGTGCGCCCGGCGGCGTACTCCGAGAGGAAATGGCGAAAGACGCGCTCGCGGTACTCGCGCGCGAAGCTCACCCGGTGGAGCGGGATGCCGAGGGTCTCGCATACCCGGCGTGCGTGGGCCAGGTCCTCGGCCGCGGCGCAGAGCCCGTCCTCGTCGTCGTCCTCCCAGCTCTTCATGAACAGCCCCTCGACGCGGTAGCCCGCGCGCAGGAGCATCCAGGCGGCGACGGAGGAGTCGACGCCGCCCGAGAGGCCGACAATGACCTTCGCCGCCGGCATGCCCCTCCTCGTTTCAGGGCTTATCGTGGCAGGCAGGCGGGGGAGGGATCGGCCGGCGAGGGCCGCCAGCCGAGCATCCAGCGCCCGAGCGGAACCACATGGGCTGGCCGCCCGTTGTCCTCGAACCACGAGTCCACGGCCCAGCGTTCGCCCGTGCCCCGCTCGCGCATCACCGCCGTGGCGTGCGGCCAGCCCATGACAAGGTAGCCCCGGATGGCGTACCCGTCCGGCGCGTGGAAGCGCAGCAGCCCCGCATCGGCCAGCATGCGCAGGTAGGTCTCGGTGTTGAATGCCTCGTCCACGCAGTCCATCTGACCCGGACGTCCCAGACCTGGAAAGGTTCCGCCGAGATCGGCCACGGTGCCGGTCCTGGGGCCGACCAGGCGCTCGAGCAGCCCGATGGCGCAGGCGACCGCGCGCCGCTCGGCCGCGGCGTCGGCTGGCGGGGGGCGGAACAGGGCCGCCACGCGTGCCCACTCCGCGGGGGAAAGCGAGACCGGGGTGCGCTCCTCGCAGCCATGGCCATGGCATACCGAGAAGGCTCCAGGCCGGGGTGCGGGACGTCCGTCGTCGAGCGGCGGCAGGGTGCAGCCCGTGGCCAGGGCGAGGCCGAGGGCGGCGAGCGCGCGCGTGCCCTTCATGGCACCTCGACGAGGAGGTCGAGCGGCCAGCGGCGGCCGGCGAGGTGGTCCTCGACCGCGCGCAGCACCAGCGGGCTGCGCAGGGGCAGGGGGCCCTTCCCGGCCGCCGCCGCCCGCACGGCCTGCGGGGCGAGCCAGCGTGTGCCGAGGATGCCGCGGTCGAGGGGGCCGCGCGGGCCCGAGTCGTCCAGCTCGCCGCAGAATGCCAGCCGCAGGTAGGTCCGGCCGGACGGCGCCTCCCAGCGGTAGAGCCCCACGATGCCGGTCGGGCGGAAGGGCCAGCCGGTCTCCTCGAGCGCCTCGCGCGCAGCGGCCTGGGGCAGGCTCTCGCCGGGGTCGAGGTGGCCGGCCGGCTGGTTGAGAACCACGGTGCCGTCCACCTCCTCCTCGACCAGGAGGAAACGCCCGCCGCGCTCGACCACGGCAGCGACCGTCACGTGCGGTGCCCAGCCCATTGGCTCCCCACTCTAGCAGACCCGTGCCGCAGGGTCGCCATACGGCGGCCCCCGGCGGGGAGGCATGTCCGGCCTTCGGCACGCGGCGGGCATTCGCAGTTCAGAAAACCGCTCCATATGCCGATAATTGACGACATACGGAATTGAAGGAAGGACGTCCGGGAGGGCAGGCCATGTGGCGGAGCATCCGCGGGCGCTTCGCGGCGATCGCAGGGGCGGCGGTCGCAGCCGCCCTGGTGGCGGCGGCCTATGGGACCTGGAAGGTGGGTGGGACCGCCCGGAACGCGGGTGCTGCCGCGCTCGCCCAGGAGCGGGTGGGAAGGCTCCTCGGGGATCTCTCCGGGGAGGTGCGCACGGCCGAGCTCGCCCTTTACCGGTACCTGACCTTCCTCGAGGATTCCGACCGCCTCATGGCGCAGGCCGCGCTGGAACGGGCCCGTGAGGCGGCAACGGCCCTGAAGGACGACCCGGTGGTGGGTGCCGATGCCGTGCTTCGCACCGAGACGGAGAGCCTCCTCCGGGCGCTGGACATGATCGGGGAGGCTGCCGGGAAGGTGATCGACCGGCTCGAGAGCGCGGCCAAGCGCTACCCCGGAATGCCCATCCTTCTCGGGGAGCTGTTCCCTCTCAACCAGGCATTCCTGGACGGGGTGCGGGGGGCTCTGCAGGCCGCGGAGGAGGCGGAGCGCGACGGCGAGGCAGGGGCCCGCGAGACCGTCGATCTGCTGTGGCGCCTGCGCTATGCCTGGTCCCAGCAGATCAGCAACGTGCGGCTGTTCATCGCCAACCGCTCCGGGATCTTCGGGGACCCGCAGCGCGCCATGGCCGCCAATCTCGCCGACCGCCGGCTGTACGTGGAGGAGATCGCCGCGCTGCTCGATCGGCTCGAGAGGATGGCGGCGGAAGGGCGCCTGCCGTTCGGCGTGGAGGAGACCGTCGCGGAGCTGCGGCGGGTCCACGAGCGCTACGAGAAGGTGCTCACGGAGGTGATCCGCATCTACCGTTCCGACCGCTGGCGTGCCGAGCTGCCGCTCCTGAGAGGGAAGCTGATCCCGGCGCAGGGGGCCTTCTGGGGGGCGGTGGCCCGCCTGCGCGACCGCATCTCCACCTTGGCACGGGAGCATGGCTCGGCCTATGTGCACGTGGCGTCGACCCTCTCGGCGATTCTGTGGACGTTCGCCCTCGGGATGGCGCTGCTGATGGCGGCGGCGTACGCCGGGTTCGACCGCTTGGTCTACCGTCCCCTGAAGATGGTGGCGCGAGCGATGGAGCGCGAGGGGGCGAACGCAGAGCCTTCCCCCCTGCCCCGGACGAACGTGCATGAGGTGCGCAGCCTGGTGCGTGCCTTCGAGGGCATGCGCGCCCAGGTCCACCAGCGCGAGCGCCGGCTGCGCGCCATCCTCGATTATGCCGCGGAGGCGGTGATCACGATCGACGCCGAAGGGCGGATCGAGGGCTTCAACCGGGCGGCGGAGCGGCTGTTCGGATGGCGGGAGGATGAGGTGGCCGGGCGCGGCTTCGAGGTGCTCGTTCCCCCCGAGGAGCGCGCCCGGGCGCGTCGCTGGCTGCGCCGCCTCGTGCGGCGGGGTGGGGGGGCGCAGCCGCGTCCCGTGACGGGCCAGGGCCTGCGCCGGGACGGGGGGCGCTTTGCGCTCGAGCTCTCGGTGAGCGTGCTCGACGTGGAGGGCAAGCGCCTCATCACGGTGCTGGTCTCCGACGTGAGCGAGCGAGAGGCCATGATGGCCCACCTGCGCGAGCTCGCCGAGCGCGACCCCCTCACCGGCGTATACAACCGCCACTACCTGATGCAGGAGCTGGATCGGGCCATCGAGCGCGCCCGGCGAGGCCATGGCGGTTGCAGCGCGCTTCTGTACATCGATCTGGACAACTTCAAGTTCGTCAACGACAGCTTCGGGCATCTCGCGGGCGACCGGGTGCTGCGCGAGGTGACCGCGATGCTGGCACGACGGGTGCGGCGCGGCGATGTGCTCGCGCGTCTGGGCGGCGACGAGTTCGCCGTGCTCCTCCACGGGGTGGACGGAGCGGCCGCAGCGTTGGCCGCGGCCGATGACTACCGGCGCCTGCTCGCCGACTACAGCGTCCACCATGAGGGCGGGAGCATCCATGTGGGCTGCTCGATAGGGGTCGCGGTGCTCGGTCCCGACGTGCACAGCCGCGAGGACCTGCTGGCGCGCGCGGACGTGGCGGTGCAGCTCGCCAAGCGGGCGGGGCGCAACCGCGTGCATCTCTTCCGTCCCGAGGACCACGGGGACATCGAGAGCATGTCGGCCGACATCGGCTGGGTGCGCCGCATCCGCCGCGCCATCGCCGAGGATCGCTTCGTGCTCGCCCTGCAGCCGATCGTCTGCTGCGGCACGCGCACGGTGTGCGGGCACGAGGCGCTCGTGCGCCTGCTGGACGAGAGGGGGACGGCGGTGCTGCCCGGCGGCTTTCTGCCCGCGGCCGAGCGCTTCGGCCTGATGGGCGAGATCGACCGATGGGTGATCGAGCGTGCCCTCGCGCAGCTTGCCGCCGGAGCGGCGGGCGGCGGGACCCTGTCGATCAACCTCTCGGCGCAGTCGGTGGGGGATCCGGGCATGCTGGATTTCATCACCCGCGCCGTGCACGAGACCGGCGTCGATCCGCGCAGGCTGTGCTTCGAGATCACCGAGACCGTGGCCATCACGAGCATGGAACGTGCGCGCGAGCTCCTGGGGGGGCTCAGACGGCTGGGGTGCCGCTCCGCGCTCGACGACTTCGGTGTCGGCTACTCCTCCTTCGCCTACCTCAAGGACCTGCCGGTGGACCGGGTCAAGATCGACGGCTCATTCGTGCACGGGATCGAGGGGGACCGGCTCAAGCACGCCATGGTGCGCGCCATGAACGATGTCGCCCACGCCCTCGGCAAGCAGACGGTGGCCGAGCGCGTGGAGACCGAGGGTGAGCTCGCGGTCCTGCGCGAGATCGGCGTCGACTGCGCCCAGGGCTATCTCTTCGGGCGTCCCGAGGTGGTGGCGGCTCCGGAGGCGGCGCCGGTGCGGCGTGCGGGCGGCGCCGAGGGCTGACCGGCGCCCGCGCCACGCGCTAGAATCCGCACCCCTGTGCCCAGCCTCGCGGGGGAGCGGAGCCCATGCCCTACCAGCACGTACGCATCCCGGAGCGCGGCGAGCCCGTGCGGGTGGAGGACGGCGGCCGGCTCGCGGTGCCGGACCGACCCATCGTGCCCTTCATCGAGGGCGACGGCATCGGGGTGGACATCACGCCCGTGATGCGACGGGTGGTGGACGCGGCCGTCGCCGCCGCCTACGGCGGCGAGCGCGCCATCGCCTGGATGGAGATCTACGCCGGCGAGAAGGCCACGCGCGTCTATGGCCCCGACGTGTGGCTGCCGGAGGAGACGCTCACGGCCATCCGCGAGTTCAAGGTGGCGATCAAGGGCCCGCTCACGACACCGGTC
>WFOW01000072.1 GCA_015487895.1 Gammaproteobacteria bacterium
ACGCGCGCGTGCTGCGTGACGAGGCCCGCCGGGTGCTCGCCCAGGGCGAGGACCCCGCCGAGCGGCGGCGCGAGGAGAAGCTGCGCCGCCTGGAGCTGGCGCGACACACCTTCGAGGCCGTGGCCGAGGAATGGTTCGCCCACCGCTCCCCGGGCTGGGCGCCGTCCTACGCGCGCGGTGTCATCCAGCGGCTGCGGGGCTACGCCTTTCCGTACCTGGGCCGCCGCCCCGTGGCCGAGATCGAGCCGCCGGAGGTGCTGGCGGTGGTGCGGCGGGCCGAGCGCGAGTGCAGCCCCTATACCGCGAGGAAGGTGCTGCTGCACATCGGCCAGGTGATGCGCTACGCGGTCTCGACGGGCCGGGCGGAGCGTGACCCCACGCCGGATCTGAAGGGCGCGCTCGCCCCGGTGGAGCAGCGGCACATGCCGGCCCCCGAGGACCCGCGGGAGGTGGGCGCGCTGCTGCGGGTGATCGACGGCTACCAGGGCACACCCGTGGTGCGGGCGGCGCTCCGGCTGCTGCCGTTGCTGTTCGTGCGGCCGGGCGAGCTGCGGCACATGCGCTGGGAGCAGGTGGACCTCGAGGCGGCCGAGTGGCGCTTCACCGCGAGCAAGACGGGCCATGCGCACCTGGTGCCGCTCGCGCGCCAGGCGGTGGCGATCCTCGAGGAGCTGCGCCCGCACACGGCCCACCTGCCGGGCGGGTGGGTGTTCCCGGGCGCCCGCTCGGCGCTGCGGCCGCTGTCGGCCGAGGCGATCAACGCGGCCTACCGCCGCATGGGCATCGACACGCGCAACGAGATCACCGCCCACGGCTGGCGGGCGGTGGCGCGCACGCTGCTCGCGGAGCGGCTGGGCTACGAGCCCGACGTGGTGGAGCACCAGCTCGGCCACGAGGTGCCGGACCGCCTGGGGCGGGCCTACAACCGCACGCGCTTCCTGGAACAGCGCCGCGAGATGATGCAGCGCTGGGCCGACTACCTGGACATGCTCCGCGAGGGCGACAAGGTGGTTGTGCTGCCGGTGACGGGCCGCAACCGCTGAGGAGGAGCCGCCATGAACGGGAAGCTGCATCCGGCCTGGATCACCGACGAGCACGGCAACCGCGTCTCGGTGGTGCTGCCCGTCGAGGAGTACGAGGCGCTGCTCGAGGACCTGGCGGACCTCGCGGCGGTGGCCGAGCGGCGCGACGAGCCGACGGTGACGCACGAGGAGCTGGTCAGGCGGCTCCGCGCCGATGGGCTCCTATAGGCTCGTCTGGAAGCGCTCGGCCGAGCGCGAGCTGCGCAAGCTCCCGCGGGAGACGGTTCGTCGGCTGGTCGAGGCGGCCGAGCGGCTGAGGGATGATCCGTTCCCTCCAGGCGCGCGCAAGCTGCACGGCGCCGAGCACACGTGGCGCATACGGGTGGGGGACTACCGCCTGGTCTACTCCGTCGAGACCGGGCTCCTCGTGATCGAGGTGGTGAGGGTCGGCCACCGCAAGGAGGTCTACCGCTGACGGTCAGCCGCTGCGCCTGGGGTCGCTCCCGAAAAGCCGGTTCCCCTTGCCGGCCTGGCGCAGCGCATCTCCACAAGGGGCTGCGCTGAAGGGGGGCGCGCATGTGGACGTGGCTGCCCGAGGACTTTTGGGAACGGATCGAGTTTCGCTGGGACGCACGCCTTGCCGGCCTTCTCCGAAAGCGTCTTCGCCGGTCACGGCTCGGGCTCGACGAGGAACAGATCGGCCAGGTGCTGGAGGCGGCCGAGAAGGCCATCACCAACTGGCGGATCGGATGCTACATGGACACTGGAAAGGACCCGCTCGGTGCGGCGCTGCCGGTTCACGAGGGAGAGCCGTCGCAACGTAATCTCAACGACGAGGCCGCGCGGATCGCGAAGGCATGCGAAGCCCTGGCGGGGCGGCTCGAGACGATGCCACTGCAACTGTCCAGCTTCGCCTGGCAAGCGTGGTTCCTTCGTTTCAGGTCCGAGCCGCCTTCCCATGTTCGCGAGCCGGCTCGTGTTGCAGCGATCCTTCGTGACCTTGCGTTGGTGTTCGGGCATTGCATCCCCCATGAGTTTCCGGCTCCTGGGCGAGGCCGCCCCCGCTCGGAAAAAAGTATTCTGGTCCATCACCTGGCGTCTGCCTGGTACGACGTGACGGGGCGCAAGCCCAACCCGCACCGCAAGAGCCCCTTCGTCGCGGTGGCAGTGGCTGCGCTGAGCGCCGTCTCCCGAAGGGCGCCCGCCAGGCTCGAGGCGGTGGAAGACTTTGAGCTAGCTGCCGACTGTTTCAGGAAGGCCATCAGTGCGGGTGTTTCGGCCTGGCGCACCCTCCAGGAGAACGTGGCTGGTTAGGGGGACCCTAATTCGGTCGTTGCTGGCGAATTAGGGCCCCTCTACACTTGCCCGTCAGACCCCCATCATCGCCTCCGGACCGTCACAAGACGTTCGGAGGCAGCAATGGCACAGCGTTCGAGAGGCAGCGCCGCCAGAAAGGCGAAGGCTCCCGACTACCTGCTCCGGTTCAACGACCTCGCACGGGTGCTCGCCATCAGCCGCGCTCATCTCTATGAGCTGGCGAAGACGCCCGACTTCCCGCAGCCGGTGCGCCTGTCCGAGCGGGTCCGGGCGTGGCGCTGGAGCGAGATCGACGCCTGGTTGCAGCGTCGCCGGGGTATGGACTCCCGGGCGGCGCGCAGGGCTCGGGGATGAGCGCGCGCGGCTTGACCCGCCCGGCCCGCCGGCGTTACGGTGGCGGTGCCTTCGCACCAGCGAGGGCCCGGGCCAGCCACCCCGGAAGTGACCACGCCCGCAGGCGCCGACGGGCGCCGTTTTTCGTTCCCCGCCAGATCAATGGCGGGGCCGTGCGGGTTCCTCCGCGAGGAGGAGCCGGGTCCAGCGTGGTCCCCCGGTCGTGGCTGGCCCGCACGGTTCCCGCCGCCCATCTTCAGCCACGGATGAGCGGTGGGTGGGGTCACCCGCTGCATGAGGACCACGCGCCATGACTGACGTTCACACTTCCTCGCCCGAGCAGGGCATCCCCTTCCGTTCCGCCGTTGACGCGCTGTCGCGCTGGTACGAGCTGCGCGAGCGCCACCACCGCATCTGCGAGCCCACGCCGCTTGCGCCCGAGGAGCGCCTGGGGATGCAGGAGGTCCGCAACTTTCTCGACGCATCGAGCAAAGCCACGAGCCTGCAAGGCGCGATCAACGCGTTGTGGGTCGCTGCGGCGAGCGGTGAGCTGATGCACGCCGACCTGATGGAGACGCTGGCGCTGCTGGGCGAAGCGGCGGCGCTCGTGGCCGAAGTCGCCTACGTCGCGGAGGAGATCGACCACCGCCTCCACCTCGCAGACCTTGCGGAAGCGACGGCCGGCGGCAAGCCCGCGCGGCGGCGCAGGAGTGAACGCCATGACGACAAGCGCAAAGCGGAAGCCTGAAGAACGGATCAACGCCGGCGCGGTGCTGGAGGCGGCCCGTGGCCGCTGGCGCGAGGTGCTGGAGGCACTGGTGCCCGGCATCGATCTCTCCGGCCGGCACGGGCCGTGCCCCGGCTGCGGGGGCCGTGACCGCTTCCGCATCGTGCCGGCCGAGCTGGCCGAGCGCGGCGGCTGGTTCTGCGGGCAGGGGGGCGAGACCACCGGCGGCAACGGGCTGGCGCTGCTGCGCCATGTGCATGGATGGAGCTTCGAGGAGGCCGTCGAGCGGGTGGCCGCTGTGCTGGGCATGGACGCCCGGGCGGCGGCACCTGCCCGCAGGCGTAGCGGAGGGCGCAGCCGGCCGCACAAGGCCACGGTGCCCCGGTCTCCGGCGCCCGCGCCCCGCGGCGGGCACGTCCGGGCGGATGACCAGGCGCGGGCGGCGAGGCAGGCGCGCGCGCTGTGGGAGCGGGCCCGGCCTGCCGGTGCCGATCACCCGTACCTGCGCCGCAAGGGCGTGCAGCCCGTCGCTGGGCTGCGGGAGCTGCGCGTCTCGGACGTGCTCGAGGCCACGGGATGGCAGCCGAAGGGCAAGGACGGGCCGCTCGCGGGCCGGCTCCTGGTCGCGCCCATCGGCGACCTCGAGGGTGTGACGAGCCTCGAGCTGATCGACGAGAAAGGCCGCAAGGCGTTCCTGCCGGGAGGGCGGGTGAAGGGCTGCTGGTGGGCGCCCGAGCCGCTGCCGAAACGGCCCGAACGCATCCTGGTCGCCGAGGGGATTGCCACGGCGTTGACGGCCCGCGAGGCCACGGGCTGGCCCGCGGTGGCGGCGCTGTCCGTCTCCGGCCTGCGGCCCGTGGCCGAGGCCCTGCGCCGGCGCCACCCGCAAGCCCACATCGTGGTTCTGGCGGAGATCGGCCGGGAGCCAGCGGCGCACGATACCGCCCGCGCCGTCGAGGGCGCGGTGGCCATCCCCACCTTCGAGGGCGCGGACCTCAACGACATGGCCCAGGCGGTCGGCCTCGATGCGGTGCGTGAGGCCATCGAGCGCGCGGCCGTGCGCCCGCCTTGGCATGGGCTGGTGCCGCCGGGCTACCGCTGCACCGACGATGGCGTGTTCGAGTGTGCGGACGGCGACGACGAGGATGACGTGCGGCTCGCGCATGCGCCGGCATGGATCGAGGCCGTCACGCACGATACGGACCGGCACAATTGGGGGCGGCTGGTCTGCTGGCGCGATCTCGACGGCGTGCTCCACCAGGAGGCGATCCCGGCGGACCGCTTTCACGGCGTGGGGCACGAGCTCGCGCAGCACCTGGCGAACCGCGGGCTGTCGGTTGTGCCGGGGCGCGAGAGGCGCCTGATGCGGTATCTCGCGAGCTTCAGGCCACCGCAGCGGCTGACGGCCGCGACGAGCACGGGTTGGCACGATGCGGCCTTCGTGCTGCCGGAGCGGACGATCAACGAGCCGGAAGGCGCGCGGATCGTCTAGCCACCAAACCCTGGCGTTCGGGGCCACCGTCCGTGCGCGGGGCGCCAAGTGGCTGTGCTCGCGCCGTTCCACGGCACCCGGCGCGTGGTGCGTGGCGTGGCCGCGGGGCCGTTCCGGGGGCATCGCTGGGGGCACGCCCGGAGGATGCGGGACCTTGCGGCGGTGGCCGCACGGGGCGAGCCGACGGTGGCGCACGAGGCGCTGGTCCGGCGCCTGCGTGCGGACGGCCTCCTCTCGCCGCCCCAAGAGGCCGGTAACCCGCTGGGCGCAACCCTTGGGTCTGACCAGATTCGGACGCGTGTGCGTCTAATGAAGCTTGACATTAGGGCCGAGGACTGCCGAAAATCCGGTAAGGTTCATCCCACGGGGTAGATCCCCGTGGACAAGGTCGGCACCCTACTGGGTGCCGGCCTTTTCCTTATCTGGAGGGCTGCCATGCGGAAGGTGGCCTGCTACGTCGACGGTTTCAACCTCTACCATGCCATCCACGACCTGGGCCGTCCGCACCTGAAGTGGCTGAACCTGCGGTCCCTGGCGGAAAGTCTCCTGTATCCAGACGAGCGGCTGGTCGCTGTCAAATATTTCTCGGCCTATGCCACGTGGCGGCCGGACGCCTACAGACGTCATCGGGCCTACGTCAGGGCCTTGAGGCACGCCGGTGTTGAGATCAACTTGGCGCACTTCAAGCACAAGGATCGGAAGTGCTATCGCTGCAACCACCAGTGGACGGATCATGAGGAGAAGGAAACCGACGTGCGCATCGCCCTGCGGATGATGGAGGACGCCATGGATGGCCTGTTCCACCGCGCCATTCTCATCAGCGGAGATTCGGACCTCGTCCCTGTGGTTGAGACGGTGCTCCGCCGCTGGCCGGACAAGAGGATCTTGGTGGCTGTTCCTCCGGGGCGTTTCCGGACGAGTCGCGATCTCTGCGGTAGCGCCAGCCAAAGATACGAGCTCCGCCCCGGCAGGCTGGAGACGAGCCTGCTGCCGGCCCGTATCCTGGACGAGAACGGCCGGGTCGTCGTCGAGCGTCCTCCGGAGTACGCAGTGCCCGAGCGGCGTTGACTGGCCGGGCCGCGGCTTTTCGGCGGGTGTGCGCTCCGCGTCTCTCTAGCTCTCGGCTGCGGCCTTTGCGCGTGGTGTCGCCTGCGGGGGCGCTGAGCCGCGGTGCCTCGTCGGCCCGCGATGGAGAAGAGCGTGCGGGCCCGTTCCGGCGCGCGGGTCAGGCGGTGCGGCGGAGCAGGAACCAGGCGAAGCGCTGCTCGGCGCCGGCGGGGGTGCGGTGGGTCTCGCGGCGCTCCTCGACGAGCTCGAGGCCGTCGCCCAGGGTCTCGCGCAGCAGGGCGGCGTCGTAGCGGCGCACGGGAAGGCCCGAGCAGCGCTCGGGCCCGTCCGGGGCGAAGGTGGCGATCACGGCCCAGCCGCCGGGGCGCAGGGCCGCGTGGAGGCGCTCGGCGTAGCGCGCCCGGGCCTCGGGCGCCGTCAGGAAGTGGAGCACGGCGCGGTCGTGCCACAGGCCGTAGCGGCCGGGCTCGGGCGTCCACCCGGTGACGTCGGCCTCGATCCAGCGCACGCCGCGGGCGGCCTCGCCGAGGCGCGCGCGGGCGTGGGCGAGCGCCGCGCCCGAGATGTCGAGCACCGTGAGGTCGGACCAGCCGCGCGCGAGCAGGGCGTCGACCAGCGGCGAGGCGCCGCCGCCCACGTCGATGGCGGGCGTGGCGGGTGCGAGCCCGGCGGCTTCGATGAGCGCGAGCGAGAGGGCGGGCTCGCGCTGGTGCCAGCTCACCTCGTCCGGGCGCTTCTCGCGCCAGACCCGCTCCCAGTGCCGCTTGCTGTCCGTCTCCACGGGAGTCCTCCGGTCGCCTTCAGGTGCGCCCGTCACGGCGTCTTCGCCTCGCCTCGCGTGCATGGCGCGAGAGCTTCTCGTGCAGCGAGGGCGGCACGTAGTAGCCGCCGACGATGAACGAGCCGCCCCAGCTCCGGATCAGCTCCTCGGTCTCCTCGGGCGTGAGGAAGCGCCCGTTCCAGCGCTTGCGCCGCGCTCCACGCCGTCTGCGAAACCAGCCGAACATGACGGGAAACTCTGATCAATCCGCTCCGCGGATTGATCCGCTAAGGTGCTTCGCAGCCATTTTATTTTCCCGTATTGCCATGCACTTCCATGTGCATGGACCGTCCCGCGGCCGTCCCTGGCCGCGGGGAAGCCCTGAAAAAATCAAATTTTTTCAGGGCTTCCGACACTCACCTCCCGTTCGTGCCTCTGGGATCGACTCTAGCAGGCCGGCGGCTCAGAAGGCGAGCCTGCGCCCGGCGGGACCAGGTCGGCGAAGACGAAGCCCTCGCGCTCGACCACGGGGCCGGGCCGGGCGGCGACGCGGCCGCGCAGCATGGGCCCCGCGAGCACGCAGGTGTGGAACTCGCCGTTCTCGCCGCAGGGGTCGGCCCCGGCGGGCAGCGCCTCGAGGAGCGCGGTGTCGTAGCGGCGCCCGGCGAGTGCGGCGGGCACCCGGCGCGGGTCCACGCAGGTGAGCACGGCCTCGAGGCCTGAGGCCACCATGTCTCGGGCGAGCCGCGCCGTGTCCTCGCCCCACAGCGGGAACAGCGGCTCGATCCCGGTGGGCGCGAGCTGGCGCACGCGGTAGGCGCGCACATCCTCGAGGAAGAGATCGCCGAAGGCCACGTGCGTGACGCCGCGCTCGCGCGCGGCGGCGAGCGCCTCGCCCATGGCGCGCTCGTAGGTCTCGTTGGGGCAGGGCCAGGGCAGCGGCACCACGTGCAGCGGCAGGCCGGCGGCGCGCGCCTGGGCCTCGACCAGCGCGGCGCGGGTGCCGTGCATGGCGACGCGCCCGTGCGTGGTGTTGACGGTGGTGAGCAGGCCCACGACCTCCACGCGCGGGTCCCGGCGCAGGACGTGCAGCGCCCAGGCGCTGTCCTTGCCCGAGCTCCAGGCGAGCAGCACGCGCGCGCTCACGGCGCGCCCGCCTCCGCGGCGCGCCGCCGCACGGGCACCGGGCCGTCGCACGCGTGGCTGACGCCGACGAGGCGCTCGGCCAGGCCGAGGTCACAGGCGATCTCGGCGGCGGCGGGCAGCAGCGAGACGATGCGCACGCAGAGGCTCCTCCGGGTCGGGGCGCCATTCTATCCCGGGTCGATCCCGGGCATCGGAACCTGGAGGCAGCTCCAGGTGGTCGCACGTTGTGCGGTCGGGAAAAAGCCACCACGAGGGACTTGACCTGGAGCCAGCTCCAGCATCCAGGCTTCCTGCCGAAGCGTTGCAGGAGGGGAGATAGGACCCATGGGCAACCCGGAACGGACGAGCCTCACGGCGGCCCTGCGGGCCGGGATCGCCGGCGCGCTGGCGCTGGCCTCGGGGGTCGCCGCTGCACACGACCCGGTCTTCGGCCTCGGGCCGCACGTGCTCTACAAGGGCGGGTTCGAGGCATCCCTGAAGTGGCACGAGACCCGGGCGGGGGACGAGCGTGACCGCGAGCTCGGGCTCGAGATGACCTACGGGATCACGGGCGACTGGGCGGCGGGCATCGAGATCCCGTGGGTGCGCGTGGAGGACGGCGGCGCCACGAACAGCGGCCGGGGCGACATCCAGCTCTTCACCAAGTGGCGCTTCTGGCGGCGCGACGCGCTCGGGGTGCAGGAGTCGGCGGCGGTGGCGCTCAGGGCCAGCCTGGACACCGGCGCCGGCGGCAAGCCGCGCGTCGGCACCGGCGCCACCGACTGGATCCTGGGTCTCGCCTACGGCTACGAGAGCCGCAAGTGGTACCGTTGGGCGAGCGTGCGCTGGCGCCGCAACGGCGATCGCGGGGCGCTCGACCGCGGCGACCGCATCCTGGTGGACCTCGTCGGCGGCTGGCGGCCGCGGCCGAGCGGATATCTGGAGCCCGACACGGTCTGGCTGCTGGAGCTCAACGGCGAGATCACGCGCCGCGCGCGCCTCGGCGGCGCGACGGTGGCGGACTCCGGCGGGCAGGAGTGGTTCGTCTCGCCCGGGATCTTCTGGACGCTTCGCAACTACGCGATCAAGGCGGGGGTCCAGATCCCGGTGCGCAGCGACCTCAACGGCGCCCAGGCGTCGACCGATTGGCGGGCACTGCTGGTGCTCGAGGGCCACTGGTGAGCGTGGAGAGGAGGAACCGGACATGAGAAAGACGCACGGCATCTTTCTGGGGGTGCTGCTGGCGCTGCCGCTGGTGGCGCAGGCGGCGGGCGTGCGCTACGTGATGCGGGTCGACGGGCTGGCCTGCCCCTACTGCGCCTACGGCGTGGAGAAGAAGCTCAAGGCGATCGAGGGCGTCGAGCGCGTCGACGTCGACCTCGACAGGGGCCTGGTCGTGGTGGACGCGCGCGAGGGCGTGGTGCTCACCGAGGAGGCCATGCGCAGGCTCATGAAGGACGCGGGCTTCACCTTCCGCAGCATGCGCGTGGAGCGGCCGGGCGAGACGGCCGCGGCCGGGGAGCCCGCGACGTGAGGGCGCGGGCGGGGCTCGCGGGCGCGCTCGGCGCGGCGCTCGCCGCGGTGCCGGCCGCGCACGCCGAGTCCTACGTGATCCGCACGCAGTCCTTCGACTGCGACTGGTGCGCCGAGGAGGTGCGCGAGGCCTTCGAGGCGCTGCCCCAGGTGGTCGCCTTCGAGGCCGACGTGGACGGCGCCTTCCTGGTGCGCACGCGCCCGGGCGCGCGGCTCGACCCGGCGCGCGTGCGGGCCCTGCTCGAGCGCCACGGCTTCGCCTTCCGCGGGATGGAGGAGCGCAGATGACGCACGAGATCCAGCAAGCAACGGCGGATCCGCGCGCGGCCGCGAAGGTCACGTGGCTCGCGCTGTTCGCCTCCATGGGCACGCTGATCTGCTGCGCGCTGCCCATCGTGTTGGTGACGCTCGGGCTCGGGGCCGCAGTGGCCTCCCTGGTCTCGGCCGCGCCCTTCCTGGTCTGGCTCACCAAGCACAAGGTGTGGGTGTTCGCCTTCTCCTTCGTCATGCTGGCGGTCTCGGGCTGGATCCTGCACCGCAGCGGGCGGCAGTGCCCGGCCGACCCGGCGCTCGCCGCCGCGTGCGCGCGCGTCCAGCGCTGGAACCGGCGCGTGTGGTGGGGCGCGGTGGCGGTGTGGGGCGTGGGCTTCTTCGCGGCCTACCTGCTGCTGCCCCTGCGCCGGCTGCTGGAAGGGCTTGCGGGAGGATGAGGTCATGACGGTGAAGGTCGAGGTGTTCACGGCGCCCGGCTGCAGCAAGTGCGGCCAGGCCAAGGAGGTGCTGCGCCGCATGGCCGAGGAGCTGGGCGGCATCGAGTGGGAGGAGGTGAACGTGCTCGAGGACCTCGACCGCGCGGTCGCGCTGGGGGTGCTCTCGACGCCCGCCATCGCCATCGACGGCGAGCTGGTCTTCACGGCGCTGCCGGGCCCCCGGCGGCTGCGCGCCGAGCTCGAGCGCCGGCTCGCGGCCGGCGGGACGCCGGCGGCGGAGGGCTGAGCCATGACGGGTGCGGAAGCTGCGCTCGCGGCGGCCTTCGCCCTCGCGGCGGCGGTGCTCGGGCTGCTCGCCTTCTTCGAGCCGTGCACCATCGCCACCCACACGCTCTTCGCCGTGCACGCCCACCGCGCGCCCCGCGGGCAGTGCTGCCGCGGGCTGCTCGCGGTGTGGGCCGCGCGCGCGCTCGCGCTGGCGGCGCTGCTCGCCGGCGCCGTCGCCGCGCTGCCGCGGCCCGAGTGGGGGCCGTGGCTTCCGAGCGTGGCGCTCGCCGTGATGGCGACGGTCTACGTGGTCTCGCGCTACGCCTACCTGCCGGTGCCGCACCTGGAGCTGTGGCGCCTGCTTCCGGGCGGGGCGCGCCTGCCGGAGGCCGTGCGGCTCGGTCTGACGCTCCCCGCCTGCACCATCCCGCTGTTCGTGATCGTCCTCGGATGGGCGCTCACCGTGGACTCCGTGGCGCTGGCGGCGCTGGCGGGCCTCCTCTTCGCCACCGCCTTCGCCGCGCCCATGGCGGTGGCGGCCTTGCGGGGCATCCACGAGGACGGGCGCGACCTGCTCGAGCGCGCCGCCGTCACCACGCCCTGGATCACGGCCGCGCTCCTCTACGGGGCGGCGCTGTGGCTGCTCGCGCGCGGGCTCGACCTCGGGCCGGAGGCGCTGCGCGCGGCGCTCGCCGAGCCGGGCCCCGCCGGGCTCGGGCTCGCCTTCGTCGCGGGCTTCGTCTTCAGCTTCAGCCCGGTCGCCTTCGCCTCCATCCCGGTGGCCCTCGCCTACGTCACGCGCGCCCACGACGGCCGCCGCGCGCGGCTCATGGCCGCGGCCTTCGTCGCCGGCATGCTCGCCACGCACGCCGCCCTCGGCGTGGGCGCCGCGTGGGCGGGCGAGTCGGTGAAGGCGCTCATGGGGCGCTGGTGGGGCGTGGTGCTGGGGCCCGTGCTGGTGCTCATGGGGCTCGTCTGGGCGGGCTGGCTGAAGGTGCGGCTGCCCTGGCGCGGCCTGCGCGCGCGGCGCGTGGAGGGGGCATGGGGCGCCTTCGCGCTGGGCGCGCCCTTCTCGGTGGCGGTCTGCCCCATGTGCACCCCGGCGCTGCTCGTCACGCTCACCGCCGCCGCGGCCGTCGGCTCGCCGCTCTACGGCCTCGGGCTCGCGCTCGCCTTCGGCGCCGGCCGCGGCCTGCCGGTGCTCGCGGGCGCGTGGAGCATGGCCTGGCTGGAGTCGCTGCGGGTGGTGGCGCGCCACCAGCGCGCGCTCGACGTCGCGGGCGGCCTCACCCTGATCGGCGTCGGGCTCTACCTGCTCAACGAGTACTACTTCATCGTCGGCTACTGAGGCCGGGAGGGGGACGATGGCGAGGTGGAGGAAGCTCATGGTGCACGGCGCGGCGGTGACCGCGCTGGGGCTGCTTTCCGTCGGGACGCTCGCGGCGCGCGCCGGCGAGCCGGGCCTGCTCGAGACCGTGCGGGTGGCGCCCGGCGTCTACGCCTTCGTCGGCCAGATGGGTCCCATGGGGCGCGACGACCTGGGGACGAACGCCACCTTCGGCGCGATCGTCACGCGCGCCGGCGTGGTGCTCGTGGACCCGGGCGCCGGCGAGGCCGCGGCGGCTGCGATTGAGGCGGCGCTGCGGGGCGTGACGGACGCGCCCGTGCGCTGGGTGATCGACACCGGCAGCGAGGATCACCGCTGGCTCGGCAACGGTCACTTCCGCCGCCAGGGGGCGCGCGTGATCGCGAGCGCGCGCGCCGCAGCGCACCAGCGCGAGCGCGCGGACCTGCTGCTCACGCGCCTCGAGCGCCTCATCGGGCCGGCCGCCGCCGGGACCGAGGCGGTCTTCCCGGACGAGACCTTCGCGGGCCGGCGCGTGCTCGAGCTCGGCGGGCGGCGCATCGAGCTCATCGAGGTCGGCCCCGCCTACGGGCCGGGCGACACGCTCGTGTGGCTGCCGGAGGAGCGGGTGCTGCTCACGGGGCCGGCGGGGCTCGCCGGGCGCATGCCGGTCGTGGCCGACTTCTCGGACGTGGGCGGCTGGCTGCGTGCCTTCGAGACCATGGAGGCGCTGCGCCCGCGCGTCGTGGTGCCGGGGCACGGCCGGCCGGGCCCGCTCGCGCGCGTGCTCGCCGACACGCGCGACTACCTGCGCCACCTGCGGCAGGCGGTGCGGGCCTTCATGGACGCGGGCGGTGCCATCGAGGACGTGCGCCAGGTCGACCAGACGGCCTTCGAGCGCCTGGTCGGCTACGATATGCTCCGCGGGCGCAACGCGCAGCAGATGTACCAGTTCCTGGAGTGGGAGTGAGCGCGCCGGCACGGAGCGGAGCGAGCACGCCGGGGGGCGGCCCGGACAGGCTGCTTCGCATCGGCGAGGCGGCCGAGGCGACGGGCCTCAGCGTCGACACCCTGCGCTACTACGAGCGCCTCGGCCTGCTCGGCGAGGTGCCGCGCACGCCGGGCGGCGCGCGCCTCTACGGCGAGCGCCAGCTCTCGCGCCTGCGCTTCATCCGCCGCGCCCAGCGCATGCGCTTCACGCTGGAGGAGATCGGCGCCCTGCTCGCCATGCGCGACGACCCGCAGGGCGCGCGCGAGGCGGTGCGCGCGCTCACGGCCGAGAAGCTGGCCGAGGTGGAGGCCGCGCTCGCGGACCTTCAGACGCTGCGCGACGAGCTCACCCTGCTGCTCAACCTCTGCCGCGGCGCGGCCGGCGGCGAGTGTCCCATCCTCGAGCGCCTCGACGAGGCGGGCGAGAGGAAGGTCGGGTCCGAAGGGAGGAAAGGAGGCGAAGGATGACCGTGAGGAAGACCAAGGCGTTCGTGATGCGCCGGGCGCTGGCGGGCATGATGCTCTCGGCGGCGGCTGCGGCAGCGGCGGGCGAGGGCCCGGCGGTGCCGGAGGGCGTGATCGTCGTGCGCAGCCACCACGACGTGCGCACCACCCTGGACCGCCTCGAGCGCATCCTCGAGGCGAAGGGCATCACGGTCGCCCTCCGCTGGGACCATGCCGCACGGGCGAAGGGCGTGGGGCTGAAGCTCAGGCCGACCGAGCTCCTCGTCTTCGGCAACCCGAAGCTCGGCACGCGCATCATGCAGGGCGCGCAGAGCGCCGGCATCGACATGCCGCTGCGGGCGCTCGCCTGGCGCGACGCCGAGGGGCGCGTGTGGCTGGGGGTGACCGACCCCGCCTGGATCGCGCAGCGGCACGGCGCGACCGGCGCCGGGGAGACCGTGGCGAGGATGCGCGCCGCGGTCGCGCGCTTCGCCCGCGAGGCCGCCGCGCCCTAGTCGGCCGCGCCGGCCTCAGCTGGCCTTTCGGGCCGCTCCACCGCCTGCGTCCCTCGGCATGGCCCTGCTCCCCGGCCGGCGGCCGGCGCGCAGGCCGTTGGCGACGGCGGCGAGCTCCGAGGCCTCGTGCACGAGCACGGCGAAGGCGACGCTGATGCGCCCGAGCACGCCCAGGGGGATGAGCACGGCCAGCACGGAGAGCGCGAAGAC
>WFOW01000073.1 GCA_015487895.1 Gammaproteobacteria bacterium
AGCTCGAGCATGCGGCGGCCGATGCGCGACCAGTGCTCGGTGCCGGCCTCGAGGGCGCGGCGCAGGCCCGCCGCGCCGCCGCCGGCGTGCCAGCGCTCGTAGGCCTCGCGCAGCGCCGGGAAGATCTCGCCGCGCAGGCCCGCCATGCTCGCCATGAGGAAGTGCAGGCGCGCGGGCTGCGGGTCCTCGAGCAGCGCCGGAAGCGTGGAGAGGCAGTCGGCGAGGTTGTCCCGCACGGCGCGCGCGAGCAGCTCGGCGCGCCCCCCGGCAAGGTCGGCCAGCATGCGCTCCCAGCCCTCGCCGAGGATGCGGCCGGCCCGCAGCTCGCCGATCTCGTGCAGGAGCACGGTCTCGAGCTGATCCTCGGCCATGCGCTCGAGCGCCCCGTCGGTGTCGCGCTCGAGGGGGTAGCAGGCGACGGCACGCCCCATGGCGTTGTCGGGGCAGCGGCTGAAGCGCCAGGCCTCGATGCGCTCCCACAGGAGCTGGCGCAGCGCCGCCTTGCGCAGGAACACCGTCCTCCCCTGGCTCATGGCGGGGGGTGCCTGCAGGTCGCGCGCGTACTCGTGATCGGAGACCAGGACCGTGCAGCCGTCGATCTCGTGGCGCCGGGCCAGCCGCCCGAGGAAGAAGTGCGGGCGCATCCCGCGCCCATAGCCGCCGCTGTAGACCAGGCCCTCGGGCACCAGCGCCTCGTTGGCGGCCTCGCTCTCGAAGGGATCCACCTCGCCGCCGTCCACGGGGAGCGGCTCGTAGGGCGCGTCCTCGAGCTCGCGCCAGCGCCGCTCGCGCTCGCGCACCCACTCGCCCACCGCGCGGTTGGGGAGGGCGGCGCCGTAGGGGTAGCCCTTCTCCCAGCGATAGAGCTCGCGCATCTTCATGAGGTAGGTGCAGAGCGTGAGGTCGCCCGCGTGGCGGGCGTCGCAGATGTCGCAGTTGCGCTGGACCGTGGCGCGCAGCCGCTCGAGATCGGTGGCCATGGAATTTCCTAGCATTTCGCTCTGTTATTGGGCATCCTAGCACGGGCCCCGCGGGGTGTCACGGCGCCTGCCCGCCGCATCCCCAGCGCGCGTGCGGGCTTTGTGGACGCGGGCCTTCGTGCTCAAATATGCGCCCGCCGCATGGCGGATGGTCCGAGGTCGGCTGCGATGGTGCGAGTCCGTACACGCTGGAAGAACCGTTCCGGTCCCCGCAGCCTCGAGGAGGCGGCCGGGGTGCTGGCCTTCAACCTGTGGCGCATCGCCTGCCAGGGCGTGCTCGACATCGAGAACGAGGGCTTCCAGACCGACACCCAGCGCCAGCGCCTCGACATCATCGCCGAGTTCCTCGCCTTCCTGGTGCACCTCACGGACCGCATGGTCTACGGCCGGCTCGACGAGGAGGCGCGCCGGCGCTTCATCACGGCGCTGGCGCTGCGCAGCGTCGACATCCTGGTGGACAACCTGAAGGACGTGTGCGGGCCGGGCGAGTACCGCGAGGAGGCGATCGCGCGCATGAACGAGCGCTTCGCCGACTACGCCGGCTACGGCTACGACGAGAAGGAGGGGCCGGGCTTCGGCTTCCGGCGGCGCTTCGGCGACCTGGTGCAGGCCCTGGTCGGCCCCAAGGACCGCCAGTGGGTGCAGAGCTATGTGATCGACGTCGGCGCCCCGGAGGTGGTGGAGCACCTGCGCAAGGCGGTGCGGGGCATCCTCACGCAGATCGAGGCGGCCCAAGGCGGGAAGGCGCCGGACGCCTCGGGGGCGCCCGGCGCCTCCTCCTGAGCGCGGGCGGCGGGCTCAGGCCGAGGCCCTGATCCAGGCCTCGTAGCCGTCGGTCTTGCCCTCGAGGCCGTCCTTGTAGCCGGCCTCCCAGGCCTCCGTGATGCGCTGCTCCTCGCGCTTGGGCATGTGGAGGTAGCCCGACTGCCAGCCGAGGACGTATTCCGGGTCCACGCCCGCCTCTTCCATCTTCTTCGAGGTCTCGTAGTAGGTCTTGTCCATCGTCGCTTCTCCTCGAGGATGCGCCTGTCGTTGAAGGGGAAACCGGGTCGGCCGGCTCAGCCCTCGCCGCGGAAGCGGGCGAGCGCCGCGCCGCTGCGGATGGCCTCGCGCGCCATGCGCGCGCCCTCGCCGAGGTCGGCGGCCCTGCCCAGGTGCCACAGGCAGATGGCCGCCCCGTAGACCATGGCGTCCTGCATCGTGCCCTCCTCGCCGCCCAGCGCCGCGAGCCCGAGCTCGGCGGTGCGCGCCGCCGCGGCGGCGGTGTCGAGCCCGGCGTCGATCTCGTCGCGGCCGGGGCCGCGGTTGAGGTCCGCGGGCAGCGGCACCGCGCGCGTGTCGCGCTGGATGCCGGCCGCCTGCGGCTCGACCGTGTGCTCAGTCTCGGGCGCGCCGCCCACCGTGCGGAAGACCTTGGCCGGCTGCTGCAGGGAGGGGATGACGCCGCCCTCGACGCCGCGCACGAGCGCCGCCGAGCCGTAGCCGACGAAGCGCGCGAGCTCGCAGTAGACCGGCGGGTAGGCCTTGTGCACGTAGCCCGTGACGAGGTGCGTCGCCCTGCGGCCACGCACCGGCCGCAGCAGCACCTCCAGGGTGGTGAGCGCGGGGCGCTTGACGATCAGGGTGCGCAGCTCCAGCAGGGCGTGGAGTTGCGGACAGAAGGCCTTCTGGTCCACGAAGGCCCACCCGGGCCCCGAAAGGCGTTCCGCTGCAGCTTCCGGCTCGAGGTCCACCGGGGCGCCGGCGGCGGCGAGCACCTGGCGGTGGGTGATGCCGTACTTGGGGCCGACGCTCCCGGTGCCGTGGCTGACGGTGGGCACGCCGCAGGCGGCGAGCACCGCCGGCACGAAGGGCGAGGCCGGCAGCCCGCGCGCGTAGCCGTCGTAGGGGTCGGCCAGGTCCAGGACCTCGTCCACCGGCGCCTCGGCCTCCCGCACGGCGGCGCGCAGGGCCTCGAGCAGGCCCTTGTACTCGTCCATGGTCTCGCGCTTCATGCGCAGCGCGATCAGGAAGACGCCCGCCTGCACCGGGTGCGCGCGCCCGGCGAGGATCTCGGCCATCGCCGCGCGCGCCTCCTCGCGCGTGAGGTCCTTGCTGTACTCCGGGCCGGTGGCGACCTTCTGGATACAGGCGCGCAGGATCTCGCGCGCCTGGGCGGTCTCGGTCTGTGCGGCCGGCGTTGCCATGGTCTCTCGTGCCGTCTTGTCAGGGGCCGGAATCCGGCCAAGGGATTATAGGCGGGCGGCCGCGGGCGTCGCCATCCACAAACGGGAGGGCCCGAGGGGCCGGTTTCCTCTCCCATTGGGGATATACGTGGCCATGGCTACGCACCCCTAGACTGGGACACACATCAGAATCCCTCCACGTTCCGCGCACCCGCGCGGCGGAGCAGGCCATGTCCGATTCCACCCACCCCTCTCCCGCGCCCGAGATCGACGAGATGCAGCTCGCGAGCGGCATGGCCGCCTTCGAGGCCAAGCACTTCGCGCGCGCCATGCAGCTGCTGCATCCCATCGCCGAGGCCGGCCATCCCGAGGCGCAGCACCGGGTGGCCATCATGTTCCAGAACGGCCTCGGTGTGACCCGCAACCCGGAGCAGGCCGTGCGCTTCATGCGCATGGCCGCCGAGCAGGGCCACGCCCTCGCCCAGCACGGCCTGGGCTTCATGTACCTCGAGGGCGACTGCGTCGAGCAGGACCCGGCACAGGCCGCCGAGTGGTTTCGCAAGGCCGCCGAGCAGGGCTTGGCGGGCTCCGCGACCACGCTCGCCATGATGTACGAGGAGGGGCGCGGCGTGCCGCGGGACCCGGAGGAGGCGCGCCGCTGGTACCGCAGGGCGGGCTTCGAGACGTGAGCGCACGGGCGGGCGCCGGAGCGACGCGCGCGGCGGACCTCAGCCCCGAGGACACGCTGCGGCTCAGCGTCCTGCTCGAGAACGGCCCGCTCGCGATCCGCATCGACGAGCCGTCCATGACGCTGCGCGCCCTCACGCCGGAGGGGGAGGCGAGCGTGCGCCTGCATCCCACCACCGGCACGGAGCGCTACCTGCGCGCCGTGCGCGAGTTCCTCTCGCTCAAGGTGCTGGGCGCGCCGGGGGGATACCCGGTCTACATCCGCCGTTGGACGCGCATGGGCCAGGAGCGCGACGAGCGCAGCCTCGAGCGCCTGCTCCTGCTCGGCGAGCCGGAGGCGGTGGTGGCCGTGGTGCACGCCCCGGGGCTCACCGACGAGCTCGCCCGCCGCGCCTGGTGGGCCATGCCCACGCCCGAGAACGCCCGCCGCATGCTGCTGAGCCCGGCCGTGGCCGCGGGCTCGATGGGCCCCGTGCTCGCCGAGTACCTGCTCGAGTGGCTGCCCTTCGAGCAGGAGCACCAGGCCATGGTGGAGATCGTGCAGCTCGTGCTGCAGCCGGGGCTGATCGGCGAGGAGGCGCGGCTCGGCCTGTGGCAGAAGGCGCGCCAGCGCAACAGCTACTACGTGGGCTTCCTGCGCGCGCTGCCGCGGGCGCTGCCCGAGCCGCCGCCGCCGCACCCTCAGGCGGCCGCCGCTGCGGCGGCCCTGGCCGGCGGGCCCGGGGCGACGCTGGTGGGCCAGGCCCTGCTCGAGCTGCTGTCGGCGCAGGGCCAGGCCTTTCTCGCGACCGTGGAGCTCGCGCTGCGCCGGCCCGCCGACCAGCCGGTGGTGATCCTGCTCTTCGAGGCCATCGAGGCCTACTTCGCGGCCCTGCGCGGCGGCGCCCGCGCCGGCGAACGCGAGGCGGAGGCGGCACGGGCGCGGGCGGCCGCCTGGCTCGCCGGCGAGGCCTCCGGCGCGCCGCCCGGCACGCGCGAGGTCGCTGCCGTGCTCCCGGAGGGGCTGCACCCGCAGCTCCAGGCCCTGCTCTTCCTCGCGCAGGTGGGCGAGGCCATGCTCGATCCCATCTTCGGCCGCACGGACGCTGTGGGCTCGGTGATGCGCAGGCGCCTCGAGCCCGTGACGGGCCCGCTGCGCGAGGCCCTGCGGGCGCTGCGGCCGTGAGCGCGCTCCACGTCGCCCGCTTCGCCATCGGGCTCACCGTGCGCGTGCCGCACGAGGCCCTCGAGCGCCATTCGGCCTCATCGCCCGCGGCGGTGGGCGAGGCGCTGGCCGAGGCCGTGCACGCGGCGGTGCGCGAGCAGGGGCTCGGCTACTACCCGGCGCTCGACTACTTCCGCGAGGCCGGCGGCGTCGATCCCGAGCTCATCGCCGCCGCCGACGCCCTCGCTTGGCTCGCCGCCACGCTGGTGCGCAACGAGGTGCGCACCAGGCTCCGGCCGGTCTTCTCCACCGTGACCATCCAGGGGCCCCAGGCGCAGGCCTTCGCGCTGCCGCCCGTGCGGCCGAGCCAGCCCAACGCGCTGGCCCGGCTCGCCGCGCACTACACGCCGGACACCCTGAAACTCGACCTGCGCACGAGCCTGATCCAGAAGCGCCCGCCGGCCGAGGGGATCGAGCGCCTCGCGGCGCACATGGCCTGCAAGTGGCTGAAGGCGAGCTTCGACTCCATCGAGGTCACGAGCGCCCGCCGCGAGGACGGCGACAGGCCCGCGTAGCGACACGTCCGGCCTATCCCCTTGGTGATATTCACGCCCGGTCCCGGCGGCCGCTAGCCTTCGGCGCGGCTTCCGCGCACCCGGGATCCCGCGACATGGCCCAGGTCAGGATGTACTGCACCGCCGTCTGCCCCTACTGCGTGCGGGCCGAGCGGCTGCTGCTGCGCCGCGGCGCCGAGATCGAGAAGATCCGCGTCGATCTTGATCCCGCGCGCTTCGAGGAGATGCTGCGCGAGAGCGGCGGACGGCGCACCGTGCCCCAGATCTTCATCGGCGACCGCCACGTGGGCGGCTACGACGATCTCGTCGAGCTCGACATGGCCGGCGAGCTCGAGGCGCTGCTCGGCGCCGCCTGAGCCCGCCGGGCTCGCGCCCGGCGCCCGCCTGCGCTACATTGGGCGGCAGCCCGGGCGGATGCGGCTGCGCAGCCCGCCCCGCCCGCCGCCACCGCTCCCATGGACGACGCGGCCGCAACGATGGCTCGGCTCGAGGCCCGGATCGGCGAGGCGCCGGCGTCCGCGGCCGCGCTCGTGCTCTACAGCCTGGTCAAGACCGTCTCCACCGGCCGCGGCCAGTATCTGTTCCTGCTCAACAAGCTCCGCGACCTCGGCCCCGAGGACCGCGAGCTCGCCTATGCGGTGATGGAAGCGGTGGCGACCGGCGCCAACGAGAGCTCCACGTGGCGCGAGGGTGTGGCGCGCCTCGACGCCCTCGTGGCCGGCCGCGCCGCGGGCGGCTGAGCTGGCGGCGCCGTGGGTGTGCGAAGGCTCGCGCCGCTGCTGGGGCTGGCGCTTGCGGCCGCGGCGGCCGCGGCAGGAGGGGAGAAGCCCATGAGCCTGGAGATCCGTTCCCCGGCCTTCGCGAACGGCGGCGAGATCCCGCAGCGCTACACCTGCGACGGGGCCGACGTCTCGCCGCCGCTCGAGTGGAGCGGCGTGCCCGAGGGCACGCGCAGCCTGGCGCTGATCGTCGACGACCCGGACGCGCCCGACCCCGACAACCCGCGCATGACCTGGGTGCACTGGGTGCTCTACAACCTCCCGCCCGACAGCACGGGCCTGCCGGAGGGCGTGGCGGACTCGGAGCTGCCGCCCGGCACGCGCCAGGGCCTCAACGACTGGAAGCGCACGGGCTACGGCGGGCCGTGCCCGCCCATCGGCCGCCACCGCTACTTCCACAAGCTCTACGCGCTGGACACCGTGCTGCCGGACCTCGGCAGCCCGACCAAGGACGCGCTCGAGCGCGCCATGTCGGGGCACGTCATCGCCCACGCCGAGCTCGTCGGCACCTACGCGCGCCGCTAGCGACGCCGTCATGTGCCTCGGCGTTCCCATGCGGGTCCTCAGCGTCGAGGGCACGCGCGCGCGCTGCGCCGCGCGCGGAGTCGAGCGCGAGGTGAGCCTCTTCCTGCTCCAGCACGAGCCCGTCGCGCCCGGCGACTGGGTGGTGGTGCACGTCGGCTACGCCATCCAGCGCCTCAGCGAGGCGCAGGCGCGCGCCACCTGGGCCCTGCTCGACGCCGCGGACGGGGACGGAGAGGGGGAGGGGAGCGGTGCATGAGCTCGCCCTGTGCCGGGCGCTGCTCGCGCAGGCGGAGCGCATCGCCGCGGCCCACGGTGCCCACGCCGTGCGGCGCGTGGAGCTGCGCGTGGGGCCGCTGTCGGGGGCGGTGCCGGAGCTGCTGCGCGCGGCCTTCGCCGTCGCCCGCGCCGGCACCTGCGCGCAGGAGGCCGAGCTCGTGGTGCACGAGGGCGCGATCGAGGTCGAGTGCGAGGCGTGCGGCGCGCGCGGCCCGGCCGCCACGCCCAACCGCCTGCATTGCCCGGCCTGCGGCGGCTGGCGCACGCGGGTCGTGGCGGGCGACGAGCTGCTGATCGAGCGCGTCGAGCTCGCGCTCGCGCCGCGGGCGCGCGAGGGGGGAGCGGAGCATGTGTGAGCACTGCGGCTGCACCGTCACCGGGGGCAACGCCCATCTGCTGGAGGCCGGCACGCCCGGCGCGAGCCGCACCGTGGAGGTGCTCGAGGGCCTGCTCGCCGCCAACGACCGCGCCGCCGCCCACAACCGCGCGCACCTTGCGCGCCACGGCGTCGCCGCCGTGAACCTCATGTCGGCGCCGGGCTCGGGCAAGACGGCGCTGCTCGAGGCCACCATCGAGGCGCTGGCGGGCGAGCTCCGCATCGCCGTCGTCGAGGGCGACCTCGCCACCGAGAAGGACGCCGAGCGCATCCGCGCCCGCGGCGTGCCGGCGGTGCAGATCGCCACCGGCACCGCCTGCCACCTGGACGCGCACCTGGTCCACCGCGCGCTGCACGAGCTGGACCTCGCGGCCGTGGACCTGCTGCTCATCGAGAACGTCGGCAACCTGGTGTGCCCGGCGGCCTTCGATCTCGGCCAGCACCGCAGCGTGGCCCTGGTCTCGGTGCCGGAGGGCGACGACAAGCCGGCCAAGTACCCGGTGCTGTTCCGCGCCGCGGACCTGGTGCTGGTGAGCAAGTGCGACCTGCTGGGCGTGCTCGACGGCTTCGACCCCGCGGCGGTCGAGCGCCACGTGCGCGCGCTGGCGAGCGCCGCGCCCGTCTGGCGCGTCTCGGCGCGCACGGGCGAGGGGCTCGGGCGCTGGTGCGGCTGGCTGCGCGCCCTGGTGGCCGAGGTGCACGCGGGCGCGGCCGCGGCCACCCGGTGAGCGCGGGGACGGGCAAGGTGGAGGAGGCGCTGCGCTGGCTCGAGCGCATCCGCGCGCTGCCGCGGCCGCCGCGCTTCCGCATCATGAACGTCTGCGGCGGCCACGAGCGCGCCATCACCATGGCCGGGCTGCGGCGCCTGCTGCCGCCCGGCGTCGAGCTCATCCCGGGCCCGGGCTGCCCGGTGTGCGTCTGCCCCGAGGAGGACGTGCACCGCGCCATCCGGCTGGCGCTCGACGAGGCGGTGGTGCTCGTCACCTTCGGCGACATGCTGCGCGTGCCGGCCAACGTCCCGCGCCGCGAGCCGCGCACGCTGGAGGCGGCGCGCGCGGTGGGGGCCGACGTGCGGCCCGTGGCCTCGCCGCGCGAGGCCGCGCGCGTCGCGCGCGAGGCGGCGCCGCGGCCCGTGGTCTTCTTCGCCGCCGGCTTCGAGACCACCATGGCGCCGGTGGCGGCCATGCTGGCCGAGGGCGCGCCGCCCAACCTCTACCTGCTGCTCGCCGGGCGCCTGACCTGGCCCGCCGTCGCCATGCTGCTCGAGTCGGGGCGCCCGGGCTTCGACGCGCTGGTGGCGCCCGGGCACGTCTCGACCGTCATGGGCCCGGAGGAGTGGCGCTTCGTGCCGGAGCGCCACGGCATCCCGGCGGCGGTGGCGGGCTTCACGCCCGAGAGCCTGCTGGCCGCCTTCTGGTCGGTGCTGCGCCAGCACGCCGAGGGCCGCGCCTTCCTCGACAACCGCTACGCGGAGGTGGCGCGCCCCGGGGGCAACCCCTCGGCGCGCCGCCTGCTTGCCGAGGTCATGGAGGTGACGGACGCGCCCTGGCGCGGCATCGGCATCATCCCGCGCTCCGGCCTGCGCTTGCGCGGGCGCTGGCGCGCCCACGACGCGCGCGCGCGCTTCCCGGCGCCCGCGGACGGGGCGCGCCGCCGCGCCGGCGAGATGCCGCCCGGCTGCGGCTGCGCGCAGGTCGTGCTCGGGCGCATCTACCCCGACCAGTGCCGCCTGTACGGGCGCGCCTGCACCCCGCGCCGGCCCGTCGGCCCCTGCATGGTCTCGGACGAGGGCGCCTGCCGCATCTGGTGGGCGGGCGGCGTGCGCGCGGGCCGTGCGGCGGCTCCGCAGGGGGCGGGCCCGTGAGCACGGGGGCCGCCGCCGCGCCGGTCCCGGTGCGCGCCCGCCGCTGGGTGCTGGAGGGGCGCGTGCAGGGCGTCGGCTTCCGGCCCTTCGTGCACCGCCTCGCCGCGCGCCACGGGCTCGCCGGCTGGGTGCAGAACCGCCTCGGGCGCGTCGTCGTCCACGCCGAGGGCCCGCCGGCGGCGCTCGCGCGCTTCGGCGAGGCGCTCGTGCGCGAGGCCCCGCCGCTGGCGTGCCCGCGGATCGCCGAGAGCGCCGAGGTGCCGCCGCGGGGGATGGCGGGCTTCCGCATCCTCGCCTCGGCGAGCGACGGCGAGGCGCGCGTGCACCTGCCGCCGGACCGCTCGGTGTGCGAGGCGTGCCTGCGCGAGCTCGAGGACCCGCACGACCGCCGCCACCGCTACCCCTTCGTCAACTGCACCCAGTGCGGGCCGCGCTACACCATCATCGAAAGCCTGCCCTACGACCGCGCCCGCACGAGCATGGCGCGCTTCGCGCTGTGCGCGGACTGCGCGCGCGAGTACGCCGACCCCGGCGACCGCCGCTTCCACGCCGAGCCGCTCGCCTGCCCGCGCTGCGGGCCGCGCCTGCGCTGGCGCGGCGCAGGCCGCGCGGCGGAGGGCGAGGGCGCGCTCGCGGCTGCGCTGGCGTGCCTGCGCGCCGGCGGGATCGTCGCCGTGCGGGGCGTGGGCGGCTACCACCTGCTGTGCAATGCCCGGAGCGATGCGGCCGTCGCGCGCCTGCGCGCGCGCAAGCGCCGGCCGGCCAAGCCGCTCGCCGTGCTCTTTCCGGACCTCGCGGCGGTGCGCCGCGCGGCGCGCCTGGACGGGGCCGCCGCGGAGGCCCTAGCCGATCCCGCGCGCCCCATCGTGCTCGTGCCGCTGCGGCCGGACGCGGGGCTCGCCGCCGGCATCGCCCCCGGCCTCGGCGAGGTGGGGGCCCTGCTGCCCTACAGCCCTCTGCACCACCTGCTCGCGCGCGGGTTCGGCGCGCCGCTGGTCGCGACCTCGGGCAACGTGAGCGGCGATCCGGTCGTGACGGACCCGGAGGAGGCCGAGGCGCTGCTCGGCGGGGTCGCCGACGGCTTCCTGCACCACGACCGTCCCATCGTGCGCCCCGCCGACGATCCCGTGCTGCGCCCGAGCGCCGGCGCGCCGCGGCCGCTGCGCCTCGGGCGCGGCACGGCGCCGCTCGAGCTTGAGCTCCCGCGGGCGCTCCCCGAGCCCGTGCTCGCCACCGGCGGTCACATGAAGGCGACGATCGTGCTCGCCTGGGAGCGACGCGCGGTGGTCTCGCCGCACGTGGGCGACCTGGAGGCGCCGCGGGCGCGGGCGCTCTTCGAGCGCCTCGCCGCCGACCTGCAGCGCCTCTACGGGGTGCGCGCGCGCCGCCTGCTGCACGACGCGCACCCGGACTACTTCACGACCCGCTGGGCGCGCGCGGCGGGGCTGCCCGCGCGTGCCGTGCAGCACCACCGCGCCCACGCCTCGGCGCTCGCCGCCGAGCACCCGGACGTGGAGCGCTGGCTGGTGCTCGCCTGGGACGGGGTCGGCTACGGCGACGACGGCACGCTCTGGGGCGGGGAGGCCTTCCTCGGCCGCCCCGGGGCCTGGCGGCGGGTGGCGAGCCTGCGCCCCTTCCGTCTGCCGGGAGGCGCCCGCGCGGCGCGCGAGCCGTGGCGCAGCGCCCTCGGCGTGCTGTGGGAGGCGGGCCTGGAGCGTCCCGTGCCGGGGGCGCCCGCCGACGTGGGCCTCCTGCGTGCCGCGTGGGCACGGGGCCGGAACGCCCCGCTCACGAGCGCCGCCGGGAGGCTCTTCGACGCCGCCGCGGCGCTCACGGGCCTGTGCGCGGCGGCGAGCTACGAGGGCGAGGGCCCCATGCGGCTCGAGGCCGCGGCGGCGCGCGCCGCCGGCACCCCCGCCGAGCCCCCCGCGCTCGCGTGGCGGCCGGGTCGCGACGGGATCCTGCGCCTCGACTGGGCACCGCTCCTGCCGGCGCTCGCCGACGGCGGGCGGGCGCCGGAGGCGCGCGCGGCGGCCTTCCACGAGGCGCTCGCGCGGGCGGTCGCGGCGCTCGCCGCCCGCATGGCGCGCGAGGCGCCGGGTCTCACGGTGGGCCTCTGCGGCGGGGTGTTCCAGAACCGGCTGCTCGCCGAGCGCTGCCTCGCGCTGCTCGCCGAGCGCGGCATCGGCGTGCGCCTGCCCCTGCGCGTGCCCGGCAACGACGGCGGGCTTGCCTCCGGGCAGGTGGTGGAGGCGCTGCACGCATGGACGGTATGAGCCCCGGCGACGGCGGCGGGCGCATCGGGCTGGCGCACGGCAACGGCGGGCGCCTGACGCGCGAGCTGGTGGAGGCGGTCTTCGCCGCCGGCCTCGGCGGGCTGCTCGTCGACCACCGGGCCGACGCGGTCGCCGTGCCGTGGGACGGCGAGGAGGGGGCGCTCGTGCTGACCACGGACGCCTTCACGGTGCAGCCGCTCGAGTTCCCGGGCGGCGACATCGGCGCGCTCGCCGTGCACGGAACCGTCAACGACCTCGCCGTCGCCGGCGCCACGCCCCGCTACCTGACGCTGGACGTGCTGATCGAGGAGGGCCTCGAGCTCGACCGCCTGCGCCGCATCGTGGCGAGCCTCGCGCGCGCGGCGCGCGAGGCCGGCGTGCGCGTCGCCGCCGGCGACACCAAGGTCGTGCGCCGCGGCGAGGGCGGCGGGCTCTACCTCGCCGCCACCGGTGTCGGCGTGCGCCCGCAGCGCGTCGCGCTGGGCCTCGAGCGCATCCGCGCCGGCGACCGCGTGCTGGTGAGCGGGCCCGTGGGCGACCACGGCGTCGCCGTCATGCTCGCGCGCGAAGAGTTCGGCCTGCGCGGCGACCTCGCCTCGGACTGCGCCTCGGTGCTGCCGCTGACGCTCGCCGTGCGCGACCGCGAGGGCTTGCGCTTCCTGCGCGATCCGACGCGCGGGGGGCTCGCCACCGTCTGTCACGAGATCGCGGCGGCGACGGGCCTGACGGTGCGGCTCGACGAGGCGGCGATCCCGCTGCGCGATCCCGTGCGCGGCGTGTGCGAGATGCTGGGCTACGATCCGCTCTACCTCGCCTGCGAAGGGCGGGTGGTGGCGGTGGCCGCGCCCGGCGCCGCCGGGGAGGTCCTGGCGGCGTGGCGTGCGCTGCCGCAGGGGCGCGCGGCCGCGGTGATCGGCACCGTCACGAAGCGCGGCGGCGCGCCCGTGGTGCTGGAGACGGCGCTCGGGGGCGAGCGCGCCCTCGAGGAGCTCGAGGACGACCCGCTGCCGCGCATCTGCTGAGGGACGAGAGGTGAGGACGGGACGGGAGCGCACGGACCGGGGCTGGACGGTGGCGGGGCTCGGCAGCCCCCACGGCGACGACGCGCTCGGCTGGCGCGTGGCCCGGGTTGTCGCCGCGCGCCTCGGGACGGAGGCCGTGCTCGCCGACGGCGCCGCGCGGCTGCTGCCCGCGCTCGCGGCGGCCCGCCGGGCGCTGGTGGTCGACGCCGCCGCGGGCCTGCCGCCCGGGGCGGTGCGCGAGGTGGCGCCGGAGGCGCTGCGCCGCGGGGTGCCGCTGTCGAGCCACGGCCTCGGGTTCGCCGAGGCGCTGGCCGCCGCGCGCGCCGCGGGCGGCGCCCGCGAGGTGCGGGTGTTCGGCGTCGGCGTGGACCCGGAGGCGTGTCGCCCGGGCACGCCACCCTCCCGCGGCCTGGACGCCGTCGCCGCCCGCGCGGCCCACGCCGTGCTGGCCGCCCTCGCGCACCCCGCGGCAGCGGAGGCGGTGGTGGAGGCGACGCGATGAGCGCGGGGCCGGAGCGCAGCGGAGGCCAGCTGCGGCGAATCGGCGCCAGCCCTCAGGAGGGGGCGCCGGTGCGGGCACGGCGCGGAGCCCCCAAGAGACGGCATGCGGCCTCGGCATGGAGGGCTGCGCCGTGAGTGCCGTCCGCCTCCTGCCGCGCGCGCGCCTGGAGGCGCTGCCGGAGACGCTGCGGGCGCTGGGCTACGAGGTGCTCGGCCCGCGCGTGGAGGACGGCATCCTGCGCTACGGCTCCCTCTCGGGCATCGGCGATCTTCCCTGGGGCCGGAGCGTGGAGGCGGCGCCCGGCCGCTGGCGCCTGGTGGAGGGCGAGCCGGGCCGCGCCTTCGCGTGGGCCAACGGCCCGCAGGCCCTCAAGCCGCTCGTCTTCGCCCCCGAGGAGACCCTGTGGCGCAGCGACGCGGACGGGCGCGTGCGGCCGGAGCCGCCCGCCGGGCGGCCGCGTGCGGTGCTCGGCGTGCGTGCCTGCGACCTGGCGGCGCTCGCCCTGCTGGACGCCCACTTCCTGCGCCCGGGCTGCGAGGACCCCTGGTACGCGGCGCGGCGCGCGGGCCTGCTGCTGGTCGCGGTGCACTGCACGCACCCGGCCGCGACCTGCTTCTGCGTCTCCACCGGCGACGGCCCCGAGGCGCGCGCGGGCCACGAGCTCGCGCTGTGGGAGACGGAGGCGGGCTGGCTGCTGGAGGCGGCGGGCGCGCGCGGGGCCGAGGTGCTCGCGCGCCTGCCCACGGAGGAGACCGATCCGGCTTCCGTGGAGGCGGCGCGGGCCGAGGTGCGGGCCGCGGCCGCGCGCCAGCGCCGGGCCCTCCCGGGGCGCGACCTGCGCGAGGCGCTCTTCGCGCGCCTCGACCACCCGCGCTGGGCGCGCGTCGCCGAGCGCTGCCTCGCCTGCGGGAGCTGCACCGCCGTGTGCCCGACCTGCTTCTGCCACGCGACGGACGAGCACCCGGCGCTCGACGGCGCGGGCGCCCACGCGCGGCGCTGGAGCTCCTGCTTCACCGAGCGCCACAGCTACATCCACGGCATCGTGCTGCGCCCTGACACGCGCGCGCGCTACCGCCAGTGGCTCACGCACAAGCTCGGCGGCTGGCACCTGCAGTACGGCCGCTCGGGCTGCGTGGGCTGCGGGCGCTGCATCGCCTGG
>WFOW01000074.1 GCA_015487895.1 Gammaproteobacteria bacterium
GTGGACGGTATACGGCGTGCGGTGGTCCCCTTTTCCGTACACCGTCTCCCGCGAACCGTCTACCAACCCAAGGCGGTCACGCTCCCCAGACGCGCCCGGTCGAACACGCGGCGCCGCGCGCACGGGGCCGGAGCGAAGCGCAGGCCAGTCGCGGCGCGTCGGCGCAAGCGCGGCGCGAACGCCGCACGGGCACCCGCACGGCCGCGAATGCCCGGAGCCTCAGGCGCCCCACACGCCCCCGGACTCCGCGCGGCGGCCGGAGCGCGGGGGCGGAGCGCCGCGCAGCGGCGCGGAGCCCAGGTGCGGCGACAGGCCGCGCGCGCGGCGCGACAGGCAGTCAAATGCCCGCACGACCCGGAATGCAAAGAGCTGTCACGCCCCCCACACGCCGCCGGTCTCCGCGCGCCGACAGATCTCGCGGTACTCGGCCTCGAAGAAGAACTCGCGCTCGCCGAAGGCGGGCTCGAGCTGGTCGAGCCAGGTGGCGCGCTCGTCGTAGCGCGCGAAGAAGGGCCGCTGCACCCACTCCGGGCTGCGCCCCTGGAGGAAGCGCAGCACGAAGACCCTCTCGCCCCCGATCTCGGCCACGCCCTGCACCTCGACCTTGCCCGGGCCGGCGCTCATGCTCGGCCCGCGCACGGTGCGGCCGAGGCCGGAGACGCGCTGCACGGCCTCGCGGTAGATCTCCCAGGCGCGTGCCAGCGGGACCTCGAAGTAGCGCCGCGCGCCGGTGTCGCGCTCGACGAACATGTAGTAGGGGACGATCCCGAGCTTCACCTGGCTGCGCCACAGGCGCGCCCACACGGCGGGGTCGTCGTTGATGTGGGCGAGCAGCGGGCCCTGGCTGCGGATGACGGCGCCGGCGTCGCGCACGCGGCGGATGGCCTCCCGGGCGATGGCGGTCTCGAGCTCGCGCCAGTGGTTGTAGTGGGCCATGAGGGCGACGTGGCGCCCGGCGCGCGCGAGCCGCTCGATGAGGCGCAGGAGCTCGTCGGCGTCGGGGTCGGTGACGAAGCGCTGCGGCCAGAAGGTCAGCGCCTTGGTGCCGATGCGGATGGTCTGCACGTGCTCGAGGTGCGGGTCCGCGAGCGGCTCGAGGTACTCGCGCAGGTTGCCGGCCTTCATCACGAGCGGGTCGCCGCCCGTGATCAGCAGGTCCGTGACCTCGCGGTGGCGGGCGAGGTAGCGGTGCAGCGTCGCCGCCTCGCGGCTCGCCATGCGTAGCGACTTGTCGCCCACGAACTGCGCCCAGCGGAAGCAGAAGGAGCAGTAGCTGTGGCAGGTCTGGCCCTGGCTCGGGAAGAACAGCACCGTCTCGCGGTACTTGTGCTGCATGCCCTCGAGCCGGCGCCCGTCGAGCCAGGGGACGTTGTGGTGCTGCTGGCCCGCGGGGTGCGGGTTGAGGCCCGCGCGCACCTCGCGCACCGCCTGCTGCAGGGTCTCGCGGTCGGCGCCGGCGCGCAGCAGGGCGGCGATGCGCGCGAAGTCCTCCTCGGCGAGCATGCCGGGCTGGGGGAAGGTGAGCTGGAAGAGCGGGTCCTCCGGGACGCGCTCCCAGTCGATGAGGTGCTCGACGACGTAGCGGTTGACGCGGAAGGGGAGCACCTGCGCCACCACCCGCATGGCGAAGCGGCGCTCGGGGTCGAGCCGCTCGAGCTGCGGGATGCGGTCGAGGTGCCGCTCGGTGTAGACCTCGAAGCGCTCGGGGTAGCGCCCCACGACGGCGTTCCCGGCGCGCCGGGGCCAGCTCGCGGTGGTCATGTCGCTCTCTCCTCTCTCCCCGCGGGCCGGCGCCGGCCCGCATCTCCGACTAGTCCTGCGGCTCCAGCGGCGCGCCGCCGGCGGCGCGGTCGGCCGCTGGCAGCGCCGCCGTGAGGGCCTCGAGCTCGCGCGCCAGCGCGGCGAGCCGCTCCGGGGGCAGCCTCCCGAGGGCGTGCATGAGGGCCCCCTGCGCCGGCCGCGGCGCGCGCTCCAGCAGCTCGAGGCCGGCCTCCGTGGGCCGCACCTGCACGGCCCGGTGGTCGGGCCCGCGCCGCTCGCGGCGCACGAGGCCGCGGCGCTCGAGGCGCTCGACCAGGTTGCTCGCGGTGGAGCGATGGACGGCCATCGCCGCGGCGAGCTCCGAGACGCGCAGCCCCGGGCGGCCCGCCACCTCCCACAGCGCCCAGAGCTGGGCCGCGCTGATGCCGCAGCGCCGCTCCACCCAGCGCGAGTGCGCCTGGATGGCCCGGAAGACCACCCGCATGGCGCGCAGCACGCTGCGGGCGGCCTCGGTCCGGTCCATGTCCCCCGTCTCGGCGGGAGCGGGCGACGCCGCCCCCTGGGCGATGCCGCCGGCCGTGCCCATGGGACCCTCCACGCCGTGGAATGTTTTGGACAATACCATTGCGCCCGTCGGCCGCGCAACCGTCCGCGCCGTCGGGGAAAGGACGCAAAAGCAGGGATCTGCGTCGAAGACGCAGCGAACGGCGACGATCTGCGCCGAACGCGCGTTTATTCGACGGTGACGGACTTGGCGAGGTTGCGCGGCTGGTCCACGTCGGTCCCGCGCAGCACGGCCACGTGGTAGGCGAGGAGCTGCAGCGGCACCGTGTAGACCACGGGTGCGGTCGAGGGGCAGATGTCGTCCAGCGTGAGGGCCTGGTAGCGGTCGAGCTCCACGCGCACGTCGCGGTCGGTGAACAGGAACAGCTCGCCGCCGCGGGCGCGGACCTCCTGGAGGTTGGCGAGCACCTTCTCCAGCAGGGCGTCCTTCGGGAAGGCGCACACGACCGGCATCTCGGCGTCCACCAGGGCGAGGGGGCCGTGCTTGAGCTCGCCCGCCGGGTAGGCCTCGGCGTGGATGTAGGAGATCTCCTTGAGCTTGAGCGCGCCCTCCATGGCGATGGGGTAGAAGGTGCCGCGGCCGAGGAAGAGGGCGTGCTGCCTGCCGGCGAAGGCCCCGGCCATGGACTGGATGGCCTCGGACAGCCCGAGGGCCACCTCCACCTGGCGCGGCAGGGCGTGCAGCTCCTCGACCAGGGCGCGCTCGGCGGCCTCGTCGAGCCCGCGCCGGCGCGCGAGCGCCAGCGCCAGCAGCCGCAGGGCCACGAGCTGGGTGGTGAAGGCCTTGGTGGAGGCGACGCCGATCTCGGGGCCGGCCCGGGTCATGAGCGCGACGTCCGACTCGCGCACGAGCGAGCTCTCGGGCACGTTGCACACGGTGAGGCTCCCGAGGTAGCCGAGCTCGCGCGCGCGCCGTAGCGCCGCCAGGGTGTCCGCGGTCTCGCCCGACTGGGAGATCGTCACGAGCAGCGTGCCCTCGGGCACCACGACCCGGCGGTAGCGGTACTCGCTCGCGACCTCCACCGAGGTCGGGACGCCGGCCTCCTCGAACCAGTAGCGCGCCACGAGACCGGCGTGGTAGCTCGTCCCGCATGCGACGATGTGGACGGCGCGCGTGGCGTCGAGCAGGGCGCGGGTGCGGTGGCCGAAGCTCTCCTCGAGGAGCCGGCCCCTGTGGATGCGCCCCTCGAGGGTCTCGGCGATGACGGCCGGCTGCTCGAAGATCTCCTTGAGCATGAAGTGGCGGTAGGGGCCCTTGTCGGCCGCCTGGGCGGTGGCCTCGACGCGCTTGGGCGCGCGCTCGACGGGCGCGCCGTCGGGCCCGTAGACCGTGACGCCGTCGCGGCGCACCTCCGCGAGCTCGCCCTCCTCGAGGAACAGGAAGCGCCGCGTCTGCGGCAGGAAGGCGTAGACGTCGGAGGCGACGAAGGTGGCCCCGTCTGCGAGCCCCACCACCAGCGGGCTGCCGGAGCGCGCCACCACGAGGCGGTCGGGCTCGTCGGGGCTCGCGACCACGAGGGCGTAGGCCCCGACCAGGCGCCGCGTGGCGGCGCGCACGGCCTCGAGCAGGTCGAGGCCGCCGTCGAGCAGGTCGCGCAGCAGGTGGGCGATGACCTCGGTGTCGGTCTCGGAGCTGAAGGCGTAGCCCTTGGCCTCGAGCTCGGCGCGCAGCTCGGCGTGGTTCTCGATGACGCCGTTGTGGACGACGGCCACGCGCTCGCCGCTCATGTGCGGGTGGGCGTTGCGCTCGGCCGGCATGCCGTGGGTGGCCCAGCGGGTGTGGGCGATGCCGGGACCGCCCTCGAGGCCGGCGCGCTCGACCAGGCCGCGCAGCTCGGCCACCTTGCCTACCGAGCGGATGCGCTCGAGGCGGCCGGTGGGCGCGCGCACGGCGATGCCGGCGGAGTCGTAGCCGCGGTACTCGAGCCGCGCGAGCCCCTCCATCAGGAGGGGCACCACGTTGTCCGGGCCGATGGCGCCGACGATCCCGCACATGGCAGACGGCCCCGCGGCGGCTCAGACGCCCTCCTCCTCGCGCGGGGCCTCCGCGGGCCGCTCCGTCTCGCCGCGCCCGCCTGCGCGCCGGCGGCGCGGCGGCTCGTCCTTGCGCGGGCGCTTCCAGCCCGGGCGCGTGACCTGGGGGGCGCGGCTCAGGGTGAGCTCGCCCGGCGGGGCGTCGCGCGTGATGGTGCTCCCGGCGCCGATGGTGGCGCCGCGCCCGACGGTGACGGGCGCCACGAGCTGGGTGTCGGAGCCGATGAAGGCCTCGTCCTCGATCACGGTGCGGTGCTTGTGGGCGCCGTCGTAGTTGCAGGTGATGGTGCCGGCGCCGATGTTGACCTCGCGCCCCACGGTGGCGTCGCCCACGTAGGAGAGGTGGTTGATCTTCGAGCCCTCGCCGACCTCGGCGTTCTTGAGCTCGACGAAGTTGCCGATGCGCACCTCGGCGGCGAGCCGGGTGCCGGGGCGCACGCGCGCGTAGGGGCCGACGCGCGTCCCGGGCCCGATCTCGGCTCCCTCCACCAGCGTGAAGGGCAGGATCTCGGCGCCGTCGGCGACGGTCACGTCGCGCAGCACGCAGTAAGGCCCGACGCGCACCCCGTCGCCGAGGCGCACCGAGCCCTCCAGCACCACGCCGACGTCGAGCTCGACGTCGCGCCCGTGCTTGACCGTGCCGCGCACCTCGAGGCGGGCCGGGTCGCGCACCGTGACGCCCGCGCGCATGAGCGCCTCGGCCGCGCGCCGCTGCCAGATCCGCTCCAGCCGTGCGAGCTGGAGGCGGTCGTTGACGCCCAGGGTCTCGTCCGGGTCCCCGGCGCAGACGGCGGCCACGGGCACGCCCTCGGACACCGCCATGGCGACCACGTCCGTCAGGTAGTACTCGCCCTGGGCGTTGTCGCGGCCGAGGCGCCCCACCCAGGCGCGCAGGCGCGCCGCCGGCGCGACCAGGATGCCCGTGTTGACCTCCCGGATGGCGCGCACGGCCTCGTCGGCGTCCTTCTCCTCGACGATGCGGGCGAGGCGTCCGGCCCCGTCGCGCACGATGCGCCCGTAGCCCGTCGGGTCGTCGAGGCGGGCGGTGAGGACGGCGAGGCCGTCCCCGCCGGCGGCCTCCACCACCCGCGCCAGCGTCTCCGGGCGCACCAGCGGCACGTCGCCGTAGAGCACGAGCACGAGGCCGGCATCCGGGAGGGCCGGCAGGGCCTGCGCGACGGCATGGCCGGTGCCGAGCCGCTCGGCCTGCTCCACCCACGCGAGGTCCGGGTCGGGGAAGGCGGCGCGCACGGCCTCGCCCCCGTGGCCGTGGACCACCACGCTGCGCTCCGGCCCGAGGGCACGGGCGGCCTCCAGCACGTGGGCGAGCAGGGGGCGGCCGGCGAGCGCGTGCAGGACCTTGGGCCGGCCCGAGCGCATGCGCTTGCCCTGGCCCGCGGCCAGCACCACCACGCTCAGCGGCTTGCGGCTCATCGCTTGCGGCTCCCCGGCATCCGCCCGCCCCCGCGGGCGGCCTCCAAGCTTAGCGGAGCGCCGGCGGCCGGCGGTAGCGGAAACCGCCGACGGCGGCTGTAGGAAAAATGCCGACGCCCTCAGTGGCTGCCGGGCGGGCCGAGGGGCTGGCCCGCGGTGACCTCGCTCATGGTGGGACGCCGCACCTCGAGGATGCGCACCACGTAGCGCAGCCTGCGGCCGGCGAGCGGATGGTTGCCGTCGAGCGTGACCCGGCCGCCCTCGATGCGCGAGACGACGAAGGTGCGCGTCTCGCCGCGCTCGTTGACGAACTCGATCTCGGCGCCCACCTGCCGGTACTGCGGGGGCACCTGCGAGAGGGGCTGGGTGCAGGTGAGCTCCTCGCGGTGGGGTCCGAAGGCCTCCTCGGGCTCGAGCGTCACGCGCACCGTCTCGCCCGCGCCGTGCCCCTCGATGGCCTCCTCGATCTTCTCGAACACGCCGCTGCCGGCGCCGAGGATGATGCCGATGGGCAGGTCGTTCTGCTCCAGGACCTCGCCGTCCTCGCCCTGGATGCTGTAGGTGAAGTAGACGACGAGCCCCTTGCGCGCCTTGGGCATGGCGGTGCGTCCGGCCTCAGCCGCCGGTGCGGCCCGCGCGGCGCTTGACGCGCTCGATGGCGCGCAGCTGCGCGAGCGCCTCGGCGAGCTCGGCCTGCGCGCGGGCGTAGTCGATCTCGCCGCGCTTCCCGGCCAGCGCGCGCTCGGCGCGCTCCTTGGCCTCCTTGGCGCGCGCCTCGTCGAGGTCGGCGGCGCGCACGGCGGTGTCGGCGAGCACCGTCACCACGTGCGGCTGCACCTCGAGCAGCCCGCCCGAGACGTAGAAGTCGAGCTCCTCGCCCTCGGGGGTGAGCACGCGCACCTCGCCCGGCCTGAGGCGGGTGAGCAGCGGGGCGTGGCGCGGATAGATGCCGACCTCGCCCATCTCCGCCGGGGCGAACACCGCCTGCGCCGTGCCGGAGTGGATCTCGGCCTCGGCGCTGACGATGTCCACGTGGAAGGTCATGGCCATGGCTCGCTCCTCAGGCCACCGCCTTGGCCTTCTCCACCGCCTCGTCGATGGTGCCCACCATGTAGAAGGCCTGCTCCGGCAGCTCGTCCATCTCGCCGTCGACGATGGCGCGGAAGCCGCGGATGGTCTCCTTCAGCGGCACGTACTTGCCGGGCTGGCCGGTGAAGGCCTCGGCGACGAAGAAGGGCTGCGACAGGAAGCGCTGGATCTTGCGCGCGCGCGCCACCACCAGCTTGTCCTCCTCGCTGAGCTCGTCCATGCCGAGGATGGCGATGATGTCGCGCAGCTCCTTGTAGCGCTGCAGGATGCCCTGCACGGCGCGCGCCGTCTCGTAGTGCTCGTGGCCGACGATCTGGGGGTCGAGCTGGCGCGAGGTGGAATCCAGCGGGTCCACCGCGGGGTAGATGCCGAGCTCGGCGATCTGGCGCGAGAGCACGAGCGTGGCGTCGAGGTGCGCGAAGGTCGTCGCCGGCGAGGGGTCCGTGAGGTCGTCGGCCGGCACGTAGACCGCCTGGAAGGAGGTGATGGAGCCCTTCTTGGTGGAGGTGATGCGCTCCTGCAGCACGCCCATCTCCTCGGCCAGGGTCGGCTGGTAGCCCACCGCCGAGGGCATGCGCCCGAGCAGCGCCGAGACCTCGGTGCCGGCCAGCGTGTAGCGGTAGATGTTGTCGATGAACATGAGCACGTCGCGGCCCTCGTCGCGGAAATACTCCGCGATGGTCAGGCCGGTGAGCGCCACGCGCAGGCGGTTGCCCGGCGGCTCGTTCATCTGGCCGTAGACCAGCGCCACCTTGTCGAGCACGCCCGCCTCCTTCATCTCGTTGTAGAAGTCGTTGCCCTCGCGGGTGCGCTCGCCGACGCCGGCGAAGACCGAGTAGCCGGCGTGCTCGATGGCGATGTTGCGGATGAGCTCCATGAGGGTGACGGTCTTGCCCACGCCGGCGCCGCCGAAC
>WFOW01000075.1 GCA_015487895.1 Gammaproteobacteria bacterium
AACTCCCAGTACTCCTCGAGCGTCTCGCCCTTGTAGGCGAAGACCGGGACGCCGCGCGCGGCGATGGCGGCCGCCGCGTGGTCCTGGGTGGAGAAGATGTTGCACGAGGCCCAGCGCACCTCGGCGCCGAGCTCGACCAGGGTCTCGATCAGGACCGCGGTCTGGATCGTCATGTGCAGGCAGCCGGCGATGCGCGCGCCGGCGAGCGGCTTCTGCCCGCGGTACTCCTCGCGCACCGCCATCAGGCCCGGCATCTCGGTCTCGGCGATGCGGATCTCCTTGCGGCCCCACTCGGCCAGCGACAGGTCCTTGACGTGGAAGTCGGCCTCGCGCTCGCGTGCGGGCTGGCTGCTCATCGCGGCTCCTCCCTAATATGTCGGTGTGGCACGGGCGCCGCGCCGGCGCCCGTGCGGACTATGCTCCGGCCTGGCCCAATTCTAGCCTTGGGCTCAGGCGCTGCGCGCCTCGGGCAGGCCGGCGTCGGCGCGCAGCGCCTCGGCCTTGTCCGTGCGCTCCCAGCTGAACTCGGGCTCCTCGCGCCCGAAGTGGCCGTAGGCCGCCGTCCTGCGGTAGATCGGGCGCAGCAGGTCGAGCATCTCGATGATGCCGCCCGGGCGCAGGTCGAAGTGCGCGCGCACCAGCTCGGCGATGCGCTCGTCCGGGATGCGCCCGGTGCCGAAGGTCTGCACGCTGATCGAGGTCGGCTCGGCCACCCCGATGGCGTAGGAGACCTGGATCTCGCAGCGTGCGGCTAGCCCCGCGGCGACCACGTTCTTGGCCACGTAGCGGCCGGCGTAGGCGGCCGAGCGGTCGACCTTGGAGGGGTCCTTCCCCGAGAAGGCCCCGCCGCCGTGGCGGGCCATCCCCCCGTAGGTGTCGACGATGATCTTGCGGCCGGTGAGGCCGGCGTCCCCCACCGGGCCGCCGATGACGAAGCGCCCCGTGGGGTTGATGTGATAGCGCGTTCCCCGGTGCAGCCAGCCCGGCGGGATCACGGGCTTGATGATCTCCTCCATCACCGCCTCGCGCAGGGCCTCGGTATGGACGTCCGGGGCGTGCTGGGTCGAGAGCACGACGGCGTCGACCGCCACCGGGCGGCCTTCGCGGTAGCGCACCGTCACCTGGCTCTTGGCGTCCGGGCGCAGCCAGGGCAGGCGGCCGCTGCGCCGCAGCTCGGCCTGGCGCTGCACCAGGCGGTGGGCGTAATGGATGGGCGCGGGCATCAGCGCCTCGGTCTCGTCCGTGGCGTAGCCGAACATCATGCCCTGGTCGCCCGCCCCCTGCGCCTTGGGGTCGCCGCGGTCCACGCCGCGGCGGATGTCCGGCGACTGCTTGCCCACGGCCACCAGAACCGCGCAGGTCGCGCCGTCGAAGCCCACCTCGGAGCTGTCGTAGCCGATGCCCGTGACGGTCTCGCGCACCACCGACTCGTAGTCGACGGCGGCGTCGGTGGTGATCTCGCCGGCCAGCATGACCAGCCCGGTCTTGACCAGCGTCTCGCAGGCCACGCGCGCGTGGCGGTCGCGCGCGAGGATCGCATCGAGGACCGCGTCCGAGACCTGGTCGGCGACCTTGTCCGGGTGGCCTTCCGAGACCGATTCCGAGGTGAAGACGTGCTCCGTTGCCATTGTCGCTCCCGCGTATTGGGGGGCGTCGCGCCCCCGGCCCGCCGCGTGCCGGAATCCCCAGCGGCAGCACAGTCTAGCGCCTCACCGGCGCCGGCGCATCCGCGCCGGGTCAGGCCTCAGTACCCCCAGACGCCCTCGAGCAGCTTGGCGTAGCCGTCGTAGATCTTCGCGTCGGCGGCCACGAAGCGCGGGAAGTTGATGCCCTTGAGCATGGCCTGGCCCTCGGGGGTGCGGTCGGCCTCCACCAAGGCCCTGCGCAGGGCCTTGCGCACCGCCTCCGGCACCTCCGGCGAGGCCGAGAAGGCGATGTGCGGCACGGGCTCGGTGGTGGTGACCACGTTGAGGGGGAATGCGCCGACCAGCGGCGAGGGCACGATGGCCCCCACGGCACGGCCCTTGAGCACCGCCTCGATGGCGTCGCGGGAGTTGTCGACCTCGACCGTCACCGGCTGGCGCAGGGGGTTGGGGAACATCTGTGCCAGGCGCACGGCGCCGAGGCTCGGCGAGCCGATGGTGGCCACCGGCCTGCCGATGAGCTCCGAGGGCTCCAGCACCAGGGTGTCCTCGGCGGTCACGAGGCTGTAGCTGACCGTGTCCGGGATCTTGGCCAGCACCACGTAGCCCATGTTCTTGACGCGCCAGTCCGTGAAGTGGGCGGCGTCGAGGATGAGATCGTAACCGCCGCGCTTCATCTTCGCCCAGTAGGCGAGGAAGTTGACCGCCGTGACGAGCCGGATCTCGTGGCCGGTGCGCTTGCTGAGGTAGTCGGCCAGCGGCTGGAAGGCCTTGCGGGTCTGCGCGGGCGGCAGGATGGGCTGGACGACGAAGGTGTAGCTGTCGGCCAGCGCCCGGCCCGGGAGCAGCCCGGCCACGGCGGCGAGCGCGAGGACGAGACAGGAGAAGGTGGCGGGCAGGTGCCGCACCCACCGGGTGATACCATCAGGGATGCTCACCGAACGACCCTCCGCTTTGCTTCCTTTGTTATCAAGGAATTACGCCAGCGAGTCTAGGTGGCGCCGGCGGCCCGCGCAAGGCGCCGGCAGGTTGCCGCAGGACGCAGCGGCAGGTGCACGCCGACGAACGGCATCCCTCTGGGCGGTGCCTGGTGCCTTGCTAGGCAGGAGGGGGTCGGTGAAAATAAGCGTTTCATCGCGCAGCGATGTCCGTTCCGCGGCGCCGCAGCGCACGGCCCGCGGGGCGCCGGAGCGCACAGAGCATCGAATCCTCTCTGCCCGGGGGTGGCCCCGGCAGGCGCGGACCCGCCCGTGCGGGCGGGAGGGTGCGCATGTCGCGCCGCGCCGGAGGGTCGGGCTGCTGGAACCAGACATTCGCCGAAACAGGGGAGAAGGTCATGCCTTCGCGTAAAGACCTGGCCAACGCGATCCGTGCCCTCAGCATGGACGCGGTCCAGAAGGCAAACTCGGGCCATCCCGGCATGCCCATGGGCATGGCGGACATCGCCGAGGTGCTGTGGAACGACTACATGCGCCACAACCCGGCGAACCCGAAGTGGTGGGACCGCGACCGCTTCGTGCTCTCGAACGGCCACGGCTCCATGCTGCTCTACGCCGTGCTGCACCTGACGGGCTACGACCTCAGCATCGAGGACATCAAGAACTTCCGCCAGCTCCACTCCAAGACCCCGGGCCATCCCGAGTACGGCATCACGCCCGGCGTCGAGACCACCACCGGCCCGCTGGGGCAGGGCATCACCAACGCCGTGGGCATGGCGCTCGCCGAGAAGGTGCTCGCCGCGCGCTTCAACCGCGAGGGCCACACCATCGTCGACCACTGGACCTACGTCTTCCTGGGCGACGGCTGCCTCATGGAGGGCGTCTCGCACGAGGCCTGCTCGCTCGCTGGCACCTGGGGGCTGGGCAAGCTGATCGCCTTCTACGACGACAACGGCATCTCCATCGACGGCCACGTCGAGGGCTGGTTCACGGACGACACGCCGGGGCGCTTCGAGGCCTACGGCTGGCACGTGGTTCGGGGCGTGGACGGCCACGATCCCGAGGCCATCCGCCGCGCCATCGAGGAGGCGCGCGCGGTCACGGACAAGCCCTCGCTCATCTGCTGCAAGACCGTGATCGGCTACGGCGCGCCCAACCTGTGCGGCTCGCACGACTGCCACGGCGCGCCCCTGGGCGAGGACGAGGTGCAGGCGACGCGCGAGAACATCGGCTGGCCGCACCCGCCCTTCGTCATCCCCGAGGAGATCTACAAGGGCTGGGACGCGCGCGAGAAGGGCGCGCGCCTCGAGGCCGAGTGGCGCGAGCGCTTCGAGGCCTACCGCAAGGCCTATCCGGAGCTCGCCGCCGAGTTCGAGCGCCGCATGGAGGGCAGGCTCCCCGAGGGCTGGGCCGAGCACGCGCGCGCCTTCGTCGAGAAGGTGCAGGCCGAGGCCAAGGACATGGCCACGCGCAAGGCCTCGCAGGTGGCGCTCGAGGGCTACGGGCCCAGGCTGCCGGAGCTCATCGGCGGCTCGGCCGACCTCGCCGGCTCCAACAACACCATCTGGTCGGGCTCCAAGGGCATCTCGAAGGACGACCCGGACGGCAACTATGTCTACTACGGCGTGCGCGAGTTCGGCATGTCGGCGATCATGAACGGGCTCGCCCTGCACGGCGGCTTCATCCCCTACGGCGGCACCTTCCTGGTGTTTTCGGACTACGCCCGCAACGCCGTGCGCATGTCCGCGCTCATGGGGCTGGGGGTGATCTACGTCTACACCCACGACTCGATCGGCCTCGGCGAGGACGGGCCCACGCACCAGCCCATCGAGCACGTCGCGAGCCTGAGGCTCATCCCCAACATGCACGTCTGGCGCCCCTGCGACGGCGCCGAGACCGCGGTCGCCTGGCGCGCGGCCATCGAGCGCCGCGACGGGCCGACGGCGCTGGTGCTCACGCGCCAGGGCCTCAAGGCGCAGGCGCGCACGCCCGAGCAGCTCGAGGGCGCCGCGCGCGGCGGCTACGTCATCTCCGACTGCGAGGGCACGCCCGAGGCGATCGTCATCGCCACCGGCTCGGAGGTGGTGCTCGCCCTCGAGGCCCAGCGCCTGCTCGCCGGGCGCGGCCGGCGCGTGCGCGTGGTCTCCATGCCCTGCGCGGAGGTCTTCGACGCCCAGGACGAGGCCTGGCGCGAGTCCGTGCTGCCCTCGTCCGTGCAGGCGCGCGTGGCGGTCGAGGCCGGGACCACCCCCTACTGGCACCGCTACGTCGGCTGCCGCGGGCGCGTGGTGGGCATCGACCGCTTCGGCGAGTCGGCGCCGGGCAAGGTCCTGTTCGAGCACTTCGGGTTCACCGCGGAGAACGTGGCGCGCGCCGTGGAGGAGACCCTCGGCGGCTGAGCGGCGCGCTCCGCCCGGGCGGCGCCGCCGCCCCCTGACGACTCTGGCATCTGCGAGGAGAGAGACGATGGCGATCAAGGTTGCGATCAACGGCTTCGGCCGCATCGGCCGTAACGTCCTGCGGGCGCTGTACGAGGCGGGCCGCACCAACGAGATCCAGGTGGTGGCGATCAACGACCTGGGCAACGCCCAGACCAATGCGCACCTGACCCGCTACGACACGGTCCACGGGCGCTTCGCCGGCAGCGTGGACGTCGACGGCGACTACCTGGTGGTCAACGGCGATCGCATCCGCGTCTTCGCCGAGCGCGACCCCGCCAAGCTGCCCTGGGGCGAGCTCGGCATCGACGTCGTCATGGAGTGCACGGGGCTCTTCACCTCGAAGGAGAAGTCCATGCCCCACATCAACGCCGGCGCCAAGAAGGTCCTGATCTCGGCGCCCGGCGGCAAGGACGTGGACGCCACCGTGGTCTACGGTGTCAACCACCACGTCCTCAAGGCGGAGCACCAGGTGGTCTCCAACGCCTCCTGCACCACCAACTGCCTGGCGCCGCTGGTCAAGCCGCTGCACGAGAAGATCGGCGTCGTGCGCGGCCTCATGACCACCATCCACTCCTACACCAACGACCAGGTCCTGATCGACGTCTACCACAAGGACCTGCGCCGCGCGCGCTCGGCCACCCAGTCGCAGATCCCGACCAAGACCGGCGCCGCCGCCGCGGTCGGCCTCGTGCTGCCGGAGCTCAACGGCAAGCTCGACGGCTTCGCCGTGCGCGTGCCCACCATCAACGTCTCGCTGGTGGATCTCACCTTCGAGGCCGCACGCGACACGTCGATCGACGAGATCAACGCGGTGCTGAAGGAGGCGGCCGAGGGCGAGCTCAAGGGCATCCTCGCCTACAACGACGAGCCGCTGGTCTCCATGGACTTCAACCACACCACGGTGTCCTCCACCTACGACGCCACGCTCACGCGCATCATCGACGGCCGGCTGGTGAAGGTCTGCTCCTGGTACGACAACGAGTGGGGCTTCTCCAACCGCATGCTCGACACCTGCGTGGCGATGATGAGCGCCGAGTGAGGCGCGGGGGGTGACCGGCCGGGGCGCCCGCGGGCGCCCCGGCGTCCATTTCCGCAAGGGGCACAGGGGGAGCCAGCCGAGATGTCCGTGATCAAGATGACCGAGCTCGACCTCGCGGGCAAGCGCGTGCTCATCCGCGAGGACCTCAACGTCCCGCTCAAGGACGGGCGGGTGGCCGACGACACGCGCATCCGAGCCTCGCTGCCTACCATCGAGCACGCCATGAGGGCCGGGGCGCGCACCATGCTCATGTCGCACCTCGGCCGTCCCGAGGAGGGCGTCTTCGACGAGAAGTACTCGCTGCGGCCGGTGGCCGAGCACCTTTCGGGCCTGCTCGGGCGCGAGGTGCGCCTGGTCAGGGATTACCTGGAGCATCCGCCCGAGGTTGCCGAGGGCGAGGTGGTGGTGCTGGAGAACGTGCGCTTCAACAAGGGCGAGAAGAAGGACGACGAGGCGCTGGCGCGCAAGTACGCCGCGCTGTGCGACGTCTACGTGATGGATGCCTTCGGCACCGCCCACCGCGCGCAGGCCTCGACCCACGGGGTGGCGCGCTTCGCGCCGGTCGCCTGCGCGGGGCCGCTGCTCGCCGCCGAGCTCGAGGCCCTGGGCAAGGCCCTCGAGAGCCCCGCGCGGCCCATGGTCGCCATCGTCGGCGGCTCCAAGGTCTCGACCAAGCTCACGGTGCTCGACGCCCTCTCGCGCAAGGTCGACCAGCTCATCGTGGGCGGCGGCATCGCCAACACCTTCATCGCGGCGGCCGGCCACCCGGTCGGCAAGTCGCTCTACGAGCCGGACCTCGTGGCCGAGGCCCGGCGCCTCATGGAGCAGGCGCGCGCCAAGGGCGGCGAGATCCCGGTGCCGAGCGACGTCGTCGTCGCCAAGGAGTTCTCGGAGAGCGCCGCTGCGGTCACCAAGGCGGTGGACCAGGTGGCCGAGGACGAGATGATCCTCGACATCGGCCCCGAGACCGCCGAGCGCTACGCCGGGATCCTCAAGGGCGCCGGCACCATCGTGTGGAACGGTCCCGTGGGGGTGTTCGAGTTCGACCAGTTCGCGGGCGGCACGCGCCGCCTCGCCGAGGCCATCGCCGAGAGCCCCGCCTTCTCCATCGCTGGCGGGGGAGACACGCTGGCGGCGATCGCCAAGTTCGGCGTCGCCGACCGCATCTCCTACATCTCCACCGGCGGCGGCGCCTTCCTCGAGTTCCTCGAGGGCAAGAAGCTACCGGCCGTGGCGGTGCTGGAGGAGCGCGCGGCGGAGCGCGGCGCTTGAGCGCAGGCCGGCGGGCGCGCACATGCTGAGGCGCACCAAGATCATCGCCACGCTGGGCCCGGCCACCGACGAGCCGGCGGTGCTGGACGAGGTGATCCAGGCGGGCGTCGACGTGGTGCGCGTCAACTTCTCGCACGGCAGCGCCGAGGAGCACGTGCGCCGCGCCGAGACGGTGCGCAACCGCGC
>WFOW01000076.1 GCA_015487895.1 Gammaproteobacteria bacterium
CAGCCGGCGCGCGCGGCGCAGGCGCCGCAGCCCCCCCCACCCGTGGCCTCGATCCAGGCGTAGCGGCCCTCGACGGCCACCACGCGCCGCCTGGAGCGATGATCGAGGAGCGCGGGCGCGTGGTGGCCGTCGAGGGCCGCTACGCCTGGATCGAGGCCACGGGTGGGGGGGGCTGCGGCGCCTGCGCCGCGCGCGCCGGCTGCGGCACCGCCAGCCTGCAGGCCTGGCTCGGCCGCCGGCGCCGGCGTGTGCGCGCGCTCAACCGGGCCGGCGCGCGCCCCGGCGAGGAGGTGATAGTGGGCCTCGAGGAAGGGGCGCTGGTGCGCGGCTCGGTGCTGGCCTACCTCGTGCCGCTTGCCGGCCTGCTGGCCGGCGGGCTCGCCGCGGCCCTGCTCGTCGGCCCGGCCGACGGGCCGGTGGCCGCCGGAGCGCTCGCCGGCGGCGTCGCCGGCCTGGCGTGGGGGCGGGCCCGGCTGCGCCGGGCCGCATCGGACCCCCGCTTCCAGCCCGTCGTCCTGCGCCGCGCCTGAGGCGCACGGCGTGCGCCCGTGCGGGGGCAGGCCCTATAATGCTGGCCTTCCGTGGCCGGGCCGGGGCCGGCCACGGCGGAAGCCGTCCCAAGATTAAGGATCCTCGACATGCCGCAGCGGCTTTGGACACCCGTGCTGGCGCTGGCCGCGCTCCTGATCGCGGCCGGTGCCTCCGAGGCGCGTCCGCGTGGCCTGCCGGACTTCACCGACCTGGTCAAGCGCAACGGTCCGGCGGTGGTGAACATCTCGACGACGCAGAAGGTGCGCCGCCGCCATCCGGCGCTGCCCCCGGGGATGGAGATCCCGGACCTCGAGGGCACGCCCTTCGGCGAGTGGCTCAAGCGCTTCTTCGGCGAGGAAGGCCAGGAGTTCCAGGCGCGCAGCCTCGGGTCGGGCTTCGTGATCTCGCCCGACGGCTACATCCTCACGAACTATCACGTCATCAAGGGGGCCGACCGCATCATCGTGCGCCTCTCGGACCGGCGCGAGCTCGACGCCAAGGTGGTGGGCAAGGACGAGCGCACCGACATCGCCCTGCTCAAGGTCGAGAGCGACCGCCCCCTGCCGACGGTGCGTATCGGCAGCTCCGCCGATCTCGAGGTGGGCGAATGGGTGCTCGCCATCGGATCGCCCTTCGGATTCGACCATTCCGCCACCGCGGGCATCGTCAGCGCCAAGGGCCGCAGCCTGCCGTCCGAGAACTACGTGCCCTTCATCCAGACCGACGTCGCCATCAACCCCGGCAACTCGGGCGGGCCGCTGTTCAACATGGACGGCGAGGTGGTGGGCATCAACTCGCAGATCTACAGCCGCACCGGCGGCTACATGGGCCTGTCCTTCGCCATCCCCATCGACATCGCCATGGAGGTGGTGGAGCAGCTGCGCACCAAGGGCAAGGTCACGCGCGGCTGGCTCGGGGTGCTGATCCAGGACGTCGACCGCGACCTCGCCGAGTCCTTCGGCCTCGACAGGCCCGAGGGGGCCCTCATCGCCAAGGTGCTGCCGGACAGCCCGGCGGCGAAGGCGGGGCTGCGGGTCGGCGACATCATCGTCGAGTACGATGGGCATCCGGTCCCGGACTCGGGGAGCCTGCCCCCGCTCGTCGGGCGCACGCCCGTCGGCAAGCGGGTCAAGGTCCGCATCGTGCGCAACGGCAGGCCGCGCACCGTGACCGTACGCGTCGGCGAGCTGCCCGAGGACGGGGGCGCTGCCGGCACCGCCGGCCGCTACGAGGACACCCGGCTCGGCGTGGTGGTCGAGGCCCTCGACGAGCCCGCGCGCAAGGAGCTCGGCGTCGAGGGCGGCGTGCGCGTGGTGCGGGTCACGGGCGCGCCGGCGCGCGAGGCCGGGCTGCGGCGCGGTGACGTGATCCTCATGATCGACAATCGCCAGGTCGAGGACCTCGACGGCTACCGCCGCATCGTCCGCCACCTCCAGGGCGGACGCTCGGTGCCCGTGCTGGTGCAGCGCGGCGGCGGGCCCATGTTCCTTGCGGTGCGTGTGCCCGAGGGCAAGTGAGGCTCCTCACGCTCTATCGCCGCGAGGGCTGCCACCTGTGTGAGGACATGGAGCGGGAGCTCGCCCCGCTGCTGGCCGCGCACGGCTGGCGCCTGGAGCGCGTGGACGTCGACGCCGATCCGGTGCTGGCGCGCCGGTACGGGGCCGAGATCCCCGTGCTCGTGCACGACGGGCGCGAGATCTGCCGTCACCGTCTCGACCGCGCCGCCCTCGAGGCGGTGCTGACAGGGCCGTGAACGAGGCATCCTACCTGCAGCGCATCCGCAACTTCTCCATCATCGCGCACGTGGACCACGGCAAGTCCACGCTCGCCGACCGTTTCATCCAGATCTGCGGGGGGCTGAGCGAGCGCGAGATGAAGGAGCAGGTGCTCGACTCCATGGAGCTCGAGCGCGAGCGCGGCATCACCATCAAGGCCCAGGCGGTCACCCTGAGCTACCGCGCCCGCGACGGGCGCATCTACCAGCTCAACTTCATCGACACGCCCGGGCACGTCGATTTCAGCTACGAGGTCTCGCGCTCGCTCGCCGCCTGCGAGGGCGCGCTGCTGGTGGTCGACGCCGCCCAGGGCGTGGAGGCGCAGAGCGTGGCCAACTGCTACACGGCCGTGGAGCAGGGCCTCGAGGTGCTGCCGGTGCTCAACAAGATCGACCTGCCTTCGGCGGAGCCCGAGCGGGTGGCGCGCGAGATCGAGGAGATTATCGGCATCGAGGCGCACGACGCCCTGCGCGTCAGCGCCAAGACCGGCGAGGGCGTGGAGGAGCTGCTCGAGGCCCTCATCGCCCGCATCCCCCCGCCGCAGGGCGACCCCGAAGCCCCGCTCCAGGCGCTCATCGTCGATTCGTGGTTCGACAACTACCTCGGCGTCGTCAGCCTGGTGCGCGTGGTGCAGGGCACGCTCGCGCCGCGCGAGCGCATCCGGGTCATGTCCACCGGCCGCGTCTCGCAGGTGGAGGCGGTGGGGATCTTCACGCCCAAGCGCCGGCCGCGCGAGGCGCTGCGCGCGGGCGAGGTGGGCTACGTGATCGCCGGCATCAAGGACGTGGAGGGGGCGCCGGTGGGCGACACGATCACCCATGCCGACCGTCCGGCCCCGGCGCCGCTGCCCGGCTTCCGGCGCGTGCAGCCGCGTGTCTTCGCGGGCCTCTTCCCGGTGGCGGCCGACGACTACGAGGCCCTGCGCGAGGCGCTCGCCAAGCTGCGTCTCAACGACGCCGCCCTCCACTACGAGCCCGAGACCTCGCAGGCCCTCGGCTTCGGCTTCCGCTGCGGCTTCCTCGGCATGCTCCACATGGAGATCGTGCAGGAGCGGCTCGAGCGCGAGTACGGGCTCGCGCTCATCACCACCGCCCCCACGGTGGTCTATCAGGTCGAGACGCGCCGCGGCGAGGTGCTGGAGGTGGACAACCCCGCGCGCCTGCCGCCGCCGGGCGAGATCGCCGAGATCCGCGAGCCCATCATCGAGGCGAGCATCCTCTGCCCGCAGGAGCACGTCGGCGCCGTGATGGGGCTGTGCGTGGAGAAGCGCGGCGTGCAGAAGCGCATGCAGTACCTGGGCGGCCAGGTGCAGCTCGTCTACGAGCTGCCGCTCGCGGAGGTGGTGCTGGACTTCTTCGACCGCCTCAAGTCCGTCAGCCGCGGCTTCGCCTCCTACGACTACCATTTCCTGCGCTTCCAGCCGGCGGACCTGGTCAAGCTCGACATCCTCATCAACGGCGAGCGCGTGGACGCGCTGTCGGTCATCGTCCACCGCTCCAAGGCCCGCGAGCGCGGCCGCGAGCTGGTCGAGCGCATGCGAGAGCTCATCCCGCGCCAGCTCTTCGAGGTGGCGATACAGGCGGCGATCGGCTCGCAGATCATCGCCCGCTCCACGGTCAAGGCGCTGCGCAAGAACGTCACCGCCAAGTGCTACGGCGGCGACATCACGCGCAAGCGCAAGCTGCTCGAGAAGCAGAAGGCGGGCAAGAAGCGCATGAAGCAGGTCGGCAAGGTCGAGATCCCGCAGGAGGCCTTCCTGGCCGTGCTCAGGGTCGAAAGCAAGTAGGGGCTGGGCGATGGACTTTCCGACATTCCTGGTGCTGGCCGCCGCCGTCACGGGCGGCATCTGGGCCTTCGACGCGGCGGTGCTCGCCCCGCGGAGGCGCGCGGCGGCCGGCGCGCAGGGCGAGGGCGCCGCGGCGCCGCGCACGCCGTGGCTGGTGGACTACGCGCGCTCCTTCTTCCCGGTCATCGTCGTCGTCCTCCTGATCCGCTCCTTCGTCGTCGAGCCCTTCCGCATCCCTTCCGGCTCCATGATGCCGACGCTGCTCGCCGGCGACTTCATCCTCGTCAACAAGTTCGCCTACGGCCTGCGCCTGCCGGTGATCAACGTGAAGGTGCTTCCGGTCGGCGAGCCGCGCCGCGGCGACGTCGTCGTCTTCCGCTATCCGCGCGACCCGTCCACGGACTACATCAAGCGGGTGGTCGGCCTCCCGGGCGACCGCATCGCCTACCGCGACAAGGTCCTCTACGTCAACGGCCGCGCCATGCCGCAGCGCCCGCTCGGCGTCTACCCGGGTGCCGGCGGGCGCCGCCACATGGCCGGCGCCGAGGTGCGGCTGGAGGACCTGGAGGGCGTGCTGCACCGCATCCTCGTGCGGCCCGAGGCGCCGCCCTTCGACGGCGAGTACGTGGTCCCCGAGGGACACTACTTCGTCATGGGGGACAACCGCGACAACAGCAACGACAGCCGCATCTGGGGCACGGTGCCGGAGTCCAACCTGGTGGGCAAGGCCTTCCTGGTGTGGATGAGCTGGGATCCTGGCGGCACCGGCGTACAATGGAGCCGTATCGGCCTGCGCATCCGATAGGGCGAAGGACAGGCGGCCGCGGCAGGGGAGAGACGCGCGATGGGCAAGCCGGCATGGCGTCAGCAGGGGCTCACCTTCTGGGGATGGCTCGTGGTCATCGTCCTGGTGGGCTTCTTCGGGGTGGTGGCCATGCGCCTGACCCCGCTCTACCTCGAGTACTTCCGTATCGCCGCCTCGCTGGAGTCGCTCAAGAGCGAGCCCAACATCACGCGCAAGCCGCGCCACGAGGTCCGGCGCCTGCTGTCGCGCCGCTTCGACATCAACGACGTGCGCAGCATCAAGGCCAAGGACGTTCGCATCCGGGGCGGCGCCGGCGTGCTGGAGGTGAGCGTGGACTACGAGGCGCGCACGCACCTCATGGGCAATCTCGACGTGGTGGCGCGCTTCCGGCGGGCGGTGCGCATCGTGGGCAACTGACGGCGCGGGCGATGGGAGACGGTCGGGCGCGCGCTGCGGGCTTGGAGCGTCTCGAGGCCCTCCTCGGCCACCGCTTCGGCGACCGCGCCCTGCTGGAGCGGGCGCTCACGCACCGCAGCGCGGCCGGGCCGGCGGCGAGCAACGAGCGGCTCGAGTTCCTGGGCGACGCCGTGCTGGGCCTCCTCGCCGCCGAGCTCCTCTACCGCCGCTTCCCGCAGGCCGCGGAGGGCGAGCTCAGCCGCCGCCGCGCCTGGCTGGTGCGCGAGCAGACCCTGGCCGAGCTCGCGCGCGAGCTGGAGCTCGGCGGCCTGCTGAGGCTGGGGCCGGGTGAGCTGCGCAGCGGCGGCTTCCGGCGCGACTCCATCCTCGCCGACGCCCTGGAGGCCCTGCTCGGTGCGGTCTACCTCGATGGCGGCCTGGAGGCGGCGCGCGCCACGGTCGAGCGCCTGCTGGACGGGCACCTGGCGCGCCAGCCGGAGCCCGGCGCCCTCAAGGACCCGAAGACCCGCCTGCAGGAATGGCTCCAGGCCCGCCGGCGGCCGCTGCCCACCTACCGCGTGGTCGAGGTGGCGGGCGCCGAGCACGCGCGCCGCTACACGGTCGCATGCGAGGTCGAGGGCCTCGGCGAGCCGACGGTGGGCGAGGGCTCCAGCCGGCGTCGGGCCGAGCAGGCCGCCGCCGAGCGCGCCCTCGCCGCGCTCGAGCACGGGGAGGAGGGCGCATGAGCGCCGAGGGCGCGGAGCGGACCGAGACGCCCACACGCTGCGGCTTCGTGACGCTGGTGGGGCGCCCGAACGTCGGCAAGTCCACGCTCGTCAACGCCCTGGTCGGGCGCAAGGTCTCCATCGTCACCTCCCGGCCGCAGACGACGCGCCATCGCGTCCTCGGGGTGCGCACGATCGGTCCCGCGCAGGCGATCTACGTCGACACGCCAGGGCTGCACACCCGCGCCAAGCGCGCCATCAACCGGCTCATGAACCGCGCCGCGCTCGCCGCGCTGGAGGACGTGGACGTGGTCGTGCTGGTGGTCGAGGCCCTGCGCTGGACGGACGGGGACGATCACGTGCTCCGGCACCTGGAGGGCGTGCGCGCCCCCGTGATCGCGGCGGTCAACAAGATCGACCGCGTCAAGGACAAGAAGCTCCTGCTGCCCTATCTCGAGGCGCTCGCGCGCCGGCGCGACTTCGCCGAGATCGTGCCGGTCTCGGCGCTGAAGGGCAGCCAGCTCGACGCGCTCGAGCGCTGCGTCCTCGAGCGCCTGCCGCCGGGCCCGCACCTCTTCCCGCCCGACATGGTCACCGACCGTGACGAGCGCTTTCTGGCGGCGGAGCTGGTGCGCGAGAAGCTCATGTCGCTGCTCGGCCAGGAGCTGCCCTACGCGCTCGCGGTGGAGATCGAGACCTTCGAGCGCGAGGGCGGCCTGCTGCGCATCGGCGCCGTGATCTGGGTGGAGCGCGAAAGCCAGAAGCCCATCGTCATCGGCCGCGAGGGGCGGGTCCTCAAGGAGGCGGGCACACGCGCGCGCCGCGAGATGGAGCTCCTCTTCGGCGAGAAGGTCTTCCTGCAGCTCTGGGTGCGGGTGCGCGAGGGCTGGAGCGACAGCCGTCGCGCCCTGCGCGAGCTGGGTCTCGAGGGCTGATCGTGGCGGGGCGCCCCCTGGAGCCGGCCTACGCGCTGCATGCGCGACCCTACCGCGAGAGCAGCCTGCTGCTCGAGCTGCTCACGGCCGCCCACGGGCGCGTGGGGACGGTGGCGCGCGGCGCGCGGCGGCCGCGCTCGCCCCTGCGCGGGCTGCTGCGCCCCTTCCAGCCGCTGCTCGTCGCCTGGACGGGGCGCGGCGAGCTGCGCACGCTCACGGCCGCCGAGCCCGCCGGCCCGCCATACCCCCTCGGCGGACGCGCGCTGGTGGCGGGCCTGCACCTCAACGCCCTCGCGTGCGTGGCGCTCGCGCGCGAGGACCCGCACCCGGAGGTCTTCGCGGCCTACGGCGAGGCGCTCGCCGCTCTCGCGCGCGGCGGCGACCTCGACTCGCCGCTGCGCCGCTTCGAGCTGGCCCTGCTGGCCGCCTTGGGGTACGCGCCGGCGCTCGAGCACGACTGCACCGGCAGGCCGGTGGAGGCGGGGAGCCTGTACCATTACGAGCCCGAGCGGGGGGCGGTGCCCGCGGCGCAGGGCGCCGCCCGCGAGGGAAGCGTGCCCCTGCATGGGGGCACCCTGCTCGCGCTCGCGCGCGGCACGCCGCTCGCAGGAAGGGCGCGGTCCGAGGCGCGCGCGCTCCTGCGCCTGCTGCTCGAGCATCACCTGGGCGCGCGCCAGGGGCGCGTGCGCGCGCTGCTGGAGGCTGTGGCGCGCCCGCTGGCGGCCCGGGCGGATCGGGAGGAGGCATGAGCGAGGGCAACGAGATCCTGCTCGGCGTCAACATCGACCACGTGGCGACCCTGCGCCAGGCGCGCCGCACGCGCTATCCGGATCCCGTGCACGCGGCGCTCGTGGCCGAGCAGGCGGGGGCGGACGCCATCACCCTGCACCTGCGCGAGGACCGGCGCCACGTCCAGGAGCGCGACGTGGCCCTGCTGCGCGAGGTGCTGCTGACGCGCATGAACCTGGAGATGGCGGTGACGGAGGAGATGCTCGCCGTCGCCGAGCGCCACCGCCCCGAGGACTGCTGCCTCGTGCCCGAGCGGCGCGAGGAGCTCACCACCGAGGGCGGGCTGGACGTCGCGGGCCAGCGCGCGCGCATCCGCGAGGCATGCGCGCGGCTGGCCGAGGCGGGGGTGCGGGTCTCGCTCTTCATCGACGCCGATCCCCGCCAGGTGGAGGCGGCCGCGGAGGTCGGTGCGCCGGCGATCGAGATCCACACCGGCCACTACGCCGAGGCGCGCACGCGCGAGGCGCGCGCGCGCGAGCTCGCGCGCGTGGCGGAGGCCGTGCGCCTCGGACGCGAGGCGGGGCTGCAGGTCAACGCCGGCCACGGCCTCAGCTACGAGAACGTCAGGCCGATCGCCGCCCTGCCGGGCATCGCCGAGCTCAATATCGGCCATGCCATCGTCGCGCGGGCGGTCTTCAGCGGCCTGGCCGAGGCGGTGCGCGAGATGAAGCGCCTGATGCGGGAGGCGCGCGTGGCTTGATCGTCGGTCTCGGCGCGGACCTGGTGGAGATCGCGCGTGTGGCGCGCATGCTCGAGCGCCACGGCGCGCGCGCGGCACGACGCATCCTGACGCCGGCCGAGCTCGAGGGCTTTCTCGCGGCTTCGCGCCAGGCGCAGTTCCTCGCGCGCCGCTTCGCCGCCAAGGAGGCGGCCGTGAAGGCGCTGGGGACGGGCTTCCGGGAGGGCATCGGCCTGCGCCAGGTCGAGGTCGGCCACGACCGGCGCGGCCGCCCGCTCCTCGCCCTCCACGGTCCGGCGCAGGCACGTCTCGAGGCGCTCGGCGCGCGCCGGGCCCATCTGACGCTGTCCGACGAGCGCGGCTTCGCGCTGGCGGTGGTCGTGCTGGAGGGCTGAGAGGGCCTCAGGATGCTCCGCCCGACGCCGGGCGCTCGAGCAGGCGGTCGACCTCGGCGAGCAGGCTCTCGGTCAGCGCCGGCGCGGCCTCGGCCTCGCCGCGGGCGAGGGCGCTCTCGAGCGCTCGTGCCGCGTCGCGCAGGCGCACGACGCCGCAGTAGGCGGCGGCGCCGTGGATCTGGTGCGCGCAGCCGCGCAGGCGCTCGTGATCGCCCTCGCGCAGGGCCTCGACCAGCGTGGCCCGCTGCTCCGGCAGGTCCTCCATCAGCATGGCGAAGAGCTCGTCGGCGAGGGCCGGGCTGCCGCCCGCGATGCGCACGGCGCGCGCGCGGGAGCTCTCGTCCGTCTCCTCAGGAACCGCCGTCTGCCCGTGCGTCCCTCCGGACGGGGCCTCGCCCTTTTTCGCTCCTTCAGAGGCCGCGGGACGCTCGGGGCTGCCGACCGGCATCCAGCGCCGAACGGCCTCCACGAGCTGCTCCTCGGTGACGGGCTTGACGAGGCAGTCGTCCATGCCTTCACGGATGACGCGCGCGCGCGTCTCGGGCAGGGCGTTGGCCGTGACGGCGATGATGGGGGTGCGCTTGCGGCCGCGCTCGGCCGCGCGGATGGCCGCCGCCGCCGCCTCGCCGCTCATGCCCGGCATGTGCAGATCCATGAAGATCAGATCATAGCGGTGCTGCTCGGCCAGGCGCACGGCTTCCTGGCCGCTCTCGGCCTCGTCCACGTCGAGGCCGGCTCGGCGCAGCAGCGTCGTGAGGAGCTTGCGGTTGATGCGGTTGTCGTCCACGGCGAGCACCCGCAGCCGCGGCAGCGCCTGATCGTCGGCGGACGGTGCGCCGGCGACGCGGCGCGCCCGCCCCTCGGGCCCGCGCGCCGGTGCCGTCCCGGCCCCGGTGACGAGCAGGCGCTCGATCGTCGCGCGGAGGCTCTCGGGGGTGACGGACTTGGGCAGCGCGAGCGTGAAGCCTGCGGCCTCGGCGCGCGCGAGCTCCTCGCGGTCCACCGTGCTCGCCAGCGCCACGAGGGGCACGGCGCCGCTGCGCAGGGCCTCGACCAGCGGCCTCAGGCGCTCGGGCACGAGATCGC
>WFOW01000077.1 GCA_015487895.1 Gammaproteobacteria bacterium
AGCGTCAGATGTGTATAAGAGACAGCTGGTAGGCCGCGCCCGCGGCGACCTTGCCGCTCCCCCGCGTCGCCCGGTGCGCTTTCTCCGCCAGCTCACGGGATCGCGCGGCCATCGTCTCGGCACTCTTGCGCATGGCACCCAGCTCATTGGCCGCGGTGCCGAACTGGAACGTCATGTCGAGCGCGTCGACCGCCGCCGCCTCGAGGATCTTCAGCAACGCCAACGCCGCCTTCGAGCGCCCCATCCGGCGTGCCTCCTCGGCCTCGAGGGCGAGCTCGCGGATGACGGGGGGGTATTTCTCGCGGATCAGGTTGAGGATGCGGCGGATGCGGTCGTCGAGCCCGTGGCGCATCCGCGCCATCCAGCCCATGCCTCTGGCGATCCGCCAGATGTCGCAGCGGCACGGCGACAGCTCCAGGGCCACCGACACGTCATAGGCCGCCTCGTTGTGCTGGCGGACGTAGAACCAGTACTCCTGAAGCTCGCTCTCGTAGGCCCTCGAGGTCCAGTAGTCGGGCTTGCCGCCCTGACCGGCCTTCGGTGCCGGCAGCGCTGCCTGCGGGGCGAGGCAGGCGAGGATGGCGGCCAGCGCCGCCCAGGCGAGACGGGGCTTGGGATGCGCCCGCCGGCGTGTGCGCCTTTCCGCCGTGGCGTGCCCGGCCTGCCGATGGTCATGGCGGGCTGGGTCATGGAAGAGACGGCGGCGAGACCGGTTGGTTACGGCGAGCGCGGCCTCGGCGAGCCCGGACGGGAAGGCCGGACTGCGGCTGCGCGCATTATGGTTTTTTGTGGTGGCGCGCATGCTTCCCGCGAGCGTCCCGGCTGCCCGTTCCGCGGCCAGCCCGGACGCCTCCCTGTTACGGGAGCGACAGGTCCAAAGCTAGCAGAGGCTCAGGACGGGGGTCAAACGCGCCGGGGTGCGCAGGGCACGCCCCGGGGCGGTCACCAGTCCACGGGCGCGCCCCAGCCGTTGCGGGCCTTGAGCGTGGTGACGAGGGCGGGAGAGGGGCTGCGGGGATCGTCGGTGCGCGCGAGCGCCACGCCCGGGTGATAGCGGTACTCGACGCCGTTGCGGGGGTTGAGGGCGAGCACCACGAGCAGCGTGCCGCGGTCGCGCAGCCCCGCGGCGGTCTCGATCTCGACCTCGGTCTCGAGCAGGAACCAGGGGGGCTGCTTCTCGAGCACGCGCGTGCCGTTGAACTCGACGCGCTTGACGCCGAGCTCGCGCTCGACCACCTGGTGGGCGGCCATGACTGCGGCGGTGTCCTCGCCGAGGCGGCCGCAGGCGGCCGCAAGCAGCGCGAGCATGCCGGCGGCCAGCAGGCGGGCGGCGTGGCGGCGGCCGGCCACGGGCCCTCTCCGCGGCCTATTTCTTGGCGCCCGGTGGGCGGAAGCCCTGCGGCAGGGTGCCCGCACCCTCGCCGAAGAGGAACTCCTCCATGTGGCGCTCGATGAGCTCCAGCGCCTTCGGGTCGGCCGTGTTGAGGCCGTACTCGTTGATGATCATGGTCAGGCGCTCGAGCCACTGGCGCCAGCCTTCCGCCGAGACCCGCTCGTAGATGCGCTGGCCGAGCTCGCCCGGGTAGGGCGGGCGCTCGAGACCCTCGGCCTCGCGCCTCAGGACCGTGCAGTGGACGGTGCGTGCCATTCTGGACGTCCTCGCGTACGGTGCACAGGCGCACAGCATAGCGATCCCGTCCCGGCCGTGCACCTCCGCCGGCAGTGGGGGCTTTTCGGGATGCGGCCGGTCAGCCGTGCGAGGCGCGCGGGTGCCGCGACCAGTCGATGGCCGCGCCCCAGCGGTTGCGCGCCTTCATCTCGGCGATGAGCGCCGAGGGGGGCTCGGGCCCCTCGAGCGGCTCGATGGCGGCGCCCGGGTGCCAGCGGAACTGCACGCCGTTGCGCGGGTTCAGCGCCAGCACCACGAGGAAGGAGCGCACGGTGGTGTCCTCGGGTCGGTCGCCGTCGCCCAGCGTGAGGCGTGCCGTCAGCTCGACCATGTAATAAGGGCGCTCGCGGCTGACGATGTGGCTCTCGGAGAAGTCGATCTGGAACTGCGGCAGCTCACGCCGCAGCACGTCGTGGGCCGCGAAGATGGCGCCGGCGTCCTGCCCCAAGCGGCCGCACCCGCCCGCGGCGAGCGCGACGGCGAGGAGGGTGCCGGCGAGCGCGACGGTGCGGGTGCGCTGGCTCATCGTGCGGTTCTCCTGCCGGTGCTCCTCGTTGGTCCCTTGCCCCCGGTATCGGCGGCACGGGCGGGATCGTTTAGTGGTCGAATATTAGAATATACAGAAATGCAGAATCAACTCGGGCGTCCCAAGGGGGCACACCTCCCGCTCAGAAGGGGCCTCAGAAGGGGCGCACGCTGGCGAGGATGACGATGGCCGCGAGCAGGAGGGTCGGCAGCTCGTTGATCAGACGATAGAAACGGTCGCCGTGCGCGGGCCCGGCGCTGGCGAGGCGCCGCACCTCCCGTCCGCACCACAGATGGAAGCCCACGAGCACGGCCACGAGGATGAGCTTGAGCTGGAGCCACCCGGCCCCGGGAAGGGCGCGCCACCAGCCGGCGGCCAGCAGCCCGATGCCGAAGGCCACCGCCAGGGTGCCCGCCACCGTCATCAGGCGGTAGAGGCGCCGCTCCATCGTGCGGTAACGCTCGATGCAGGCGGTCTCGCGCGCCGTTGCGTGGTACACGAACAGCCGCGGGAGGTAGAAGAGCCCCGCGAACCAGGACACGACGAAGAACAGGTGGAATGCCTTGAGCCAGGCCATCGGCCGCGGCGTCAACGTCCGCCCCCGGCGGGGCCCGTTCCGCCCGCACCGCGGCCGCGCAAGGCCCCGGCGAGGCCGCGGCCGATGCGCCGCACCGCCCGCCAGAGCCTCGGCAGCAGCCAGGCAAGGAGCAGCACGAGGAGCGCCAGGAGGGCGAGGAACAGCCAGGGGTGGTGGAGCGCCGCCCACAGGCCGGCCACCACCGCCACGTCCTCGGCG
>WFOW01000078.1 GCA_015487895.1 Gammaproteobacteria bacterium
GACGAAGAACAGGTGGAATGCCTTGAGCCAGGCCATCGGCCGCGGCGTCAACGTCCGCCCCCGGCGGGGCCCGTTCCACCCGCCCCGTGGCCGCGGAAGGCCCCGGCGAGGCCGCGGCCGATGCGCCGCACCGCCCGCCAGAGCCTGGGCAGCAGCCAGGCGAGGACCAGCACGAGCAGCACGAGCAGGGCGAGGAACAGCCACGGGTGGTGGAGCGCCGCCCACAGGCCGGCCACCACCGCCACGTCCTCGGCGATCGAGAGCGCCCAGTTGGTGAAGGGCTCCGGCGAGGTGTTGACGACGAGCCGCCCGCCGGCCTTGGTGGCGTGGGTGGCCGCCGCCAGGCTCCCGCCCACGAGCGCGGCGGCGAGCTCGGCCGCGGGCCCGACCTCGGCCACCGCGCCGGCGGCGAGCAGGGCCCCGGCCGGGATCCGGACGAGGCTGTGGAGCAGGTCCCAGGTGTTGTCGACCCCCGGCACCTTGTCGGCGAAGAACTCCACGCAGTACATGAGGGCGGCCGCCGCGAGCACCAGCGGATCGCTGAGGATCTGGAGCTCGGGGGGCAGGACCACGTGGCCGGTGAGGCCGAGCAGGCCCAGCGTCAGGACGGTGGCATAGAGGTTGATGCCGCTCGCCCACGCCGCGCCCATGCCGAGGGCGATGATCTGGATGGCCTCCACCGTCCGCGCTCCTCCCGCGCCCGCCGGCTCAGGATAGCCCCTTGCCCTTCGGCCCGTCAGCACGGGCCTGCGCCCCGCTCTCCGGCGGGGGCGGCTGGCGCTCGAGGAAGGTGCGCGCGAGCGCCCGGTAGACCGGCTCCGGGCACACCAGGCGCGAGGTGCCGTAGGCGATGAAGGCGGTGGTCATCAGCGGGAGCACCAGCCCCGCGCCCGCCGTCATCTCCATCACGACGACCAGCGCGGTGATCGGCGTCTGCACCACGCCCGTGAAGTAGCCCGCCATGCCGAGGATGACGATCGCCGCCGCCGGTGCCCCGGGGAACCAGCGGGCGATGTCGGCGCCGAGGCCCGCGCCCACCGAGAGGGAGGGCGCGAAGATGCCGCCCGGGATGCCGCTGAGGTAGGAGAGCCAGGTGGCCGCCATCTTCCAGAACGGATAGGCGGGGTCGAGCTCGCCGGTCCCGTCGACCAGGCGGCGCGCCTCCTCGTATCCCGTGCCCCAGGCGGTGTGCCCGGAGGCGAGCCCGACCGCCACCAGACCGAGGCCCGCCACAGCGGCGAGCAGCACGGGCCGCGAGGCGAGGGGGCGGGGCAGGCGGCGCGTGCCCCAGATCAGCCCGCGGCTGAAGGCGCCCCCGAGCAGGCCCCCGGCGACGCCGCACACCGGCACGGCGAGCCAGCCTTCGAGCGTGGGCGGCAGCGTCGCCGCCGTCTGGCCGAAGTAGGTGTAGGGCCCCTGCAGCACGAGCGAGGCCAGCCCGGCCACGATCACGGCCATGAGGATGATCCCGCTGGTCCGCTCCTCGAAGCTGCGGCTCAGCTCCTCGATCGCGAAGATGAGGCCCGCCAGCGGCGTGTTGAAGGCGGCGGCGATCCCCGCCGCGCCGCCGGCGAGGATCAGCCCGCGCTCGATCTCGTGGCGCGGCTGCGGCACCAGGCCGCGGATCGAGTGAAGGATGGCCGCTCCCACGTGCACGGTGGGGCCCTCGCGTCCGACCGAGGCGCCGCAGAGCATGCCTGCGAGGGTGAGCACGATCTTGCCCAGCGCCGCCCGGAGCGAGAGCAGCCGTGCGCGTTGGGCCTCGCCGTACATCTCGAGCGCCGCCATCGCCTGGGGGATCCCGCTGCCCTCGGTGCCGGCGAACCAGCGCCTCGTCACCCAGGCGACGGCGGCCAGGCCCAGCGGCGTCATGAGCAGCGGCGCCCACGGCCAGCGCTCGACCACGAGCCGGAAGGCCGCGTTGGCGTGCTCGGCGCCCACGGCGAAGGCCACGGCCGCGCCCCCGAGCAGCGCCCCGCCTGCCCAGAAGGCGAGCCGCGTGCGCCAGGCGCGCAGCGAGAGAAAGACGGTGCGCGGGTCTTCACCGGACAGCGGCATGCGGTCGGGTCCTGCACGGCACGGCCGGGCCCGGCATCCTAGGCGCGCGACGTTGGTCCCCGCAAGCGGGGCACAGGCGGATACGGCACTTGACCCGGAGAGGGCGTGTGGTTAGATTCGGCCGTGTCCCGGCTTGGCCCGGGGCCAACGACAACAATCACACCGACCTCGACCACCAAAGCGTTGGAGCGGCCCTCGGGCCGCTTTTTGTTGATTGATGAGATCCCGCATCCTCGGCACCACTACGATTTGATCGGCGCCGAAGCGCTTCGCGGCCGTTTCCGGAGCTGGCCGCGGTCCCATGCGCACGCTTCCCCGCGGGCCTTTCCCCGCCGCGGCGAACGCCTGTCCGTCTCCCGTTCGGTGCTCCCGGGGCCGAGACCGTAATCGGGCCGGTGAGGCCCGCCGTCGTGCCGTTTTTGGATCTGAAACGTAATTTCGCCATATTATGAATTAATGCGCTGATTAGACGATCATCCGGCTTTATGCTTGAATAAAGCCGTAAGCGCGGTGTCCTTTCCGGGTGCGCCGCGCGCAGATAAGGCAACGACAGAACGACAAAAACGAAGCCTCATCCGCGGGCGGCGCGGTCTGCGGTGGGGCACCCGGCTCCGGCCGGGGGGAGGAGTCGATCATGGGGGAGCTGACGGCATGCCCGTCGTCCTCGCTGCGCTTGGGCCGGCGGGCGTCCTCGCGGCCGCCGGTGCCGCATGCCGGCCCGGAGGTCGGCGCTTCCCCTGCCCACGGGCACCAGCCGCGTGCATCCCCCTGCACCACACCATCCCTCTCCTTCCGCAACCCTTCTTCCCACAAGGCACGAGAGGAGGTTCCGAGATGAGCAGCCAAAGCCCGTTCGAGCCGCGCACCGAGGAGGAGGCGGTCGAGCACGCCGCGCAGGCCTCCGCCGAGTCGGTCCTGGGCGAGTGCGAGCCCTGGGACGACTGGGAGACCAAGCTCGTGTGGTGGAGCATCGGGATCGGCATCGCCGGCCTGATCATCCTCGGCACGATCATCAACCTGACGATCCTCGACTGAGGGCGCCGCCACGATGAAGCGCGCAGACCTCGACACGGTGCTGACCCACGACGGGCGCGAGTGGGTGGTGCGGGCCGACGGCATCGAGGCGCGGGGCACCGACTGGGGCGAGCTCGACGAGTCGCTGCGCCGCGCCCTTGCCGGCAGCGGCCGCTACGCCCCGGGCAGCCGAGTGCGCGTGTTCATGGGCTTCGACTTCGAGACCCTGCCGCGCTGGCTGCGCCAGTACCACTACCACTACTTCAACCGCTGGGTCGAGATCCGCGTCTAGCGGCTGGCGCCACGAGCCCTCAGGGGTTCATCGGACAAGAGACAACGACAACGGCAGAGAGGGGTCCTAACGATGAGCGCGGTAAACCGTCGATGGTACTCGGGCATGCTGTCCACCGAGGATTGGTGGGCGGTGTGGCTCGGCCTGTTCATGTTCCTGATGGGGTTGCTGTCGATCTGGGGCATCGACGCCGTCGGATGGATGGCCAAGACCAAGACCTGGGAGTGGACGAGCTTCTGGGCCGATCCCTCCCTGGACAAGCTCCTGAAGGCTTCCCACGGCAAGTCCGGCCAGGCCTACGAGGGGCTCGGGCCGCTCGGCTCCATCCTCACGACCTGGCTGGTATGGACGGCGCTCACCGGCATCGGCGCCTACTTCATGAAGCTCAACGTGGCGAAGTTCGTGGTCGGCTTCACGATCATCTTCGCCCTGACCTGGTTCGTGTGGATCGTCGGCCACGAGGCCCATCTCAAGGCGCCGAAGGCCGCCGAGTCCATCACCGCGCCGCACATCTACGGTGACAACGTCTACTGCACGACCAAGGTCCACAAGTGCACCAAGCAGATCAAGAAGGCGCTGAAGAAGCTCGGCGTCCCGGAGGGGCAGCTCCCGAGCCCTGAGGTCGCCGCGCAGGCCGTCGACATGTCCAAGAACGCCATCCGCATGAGCTGGGGGCTCTCGCTCGGCGGCGGCGCCTCCTACATCCTGGCGCTCGTCTTCGGCCTCATCATCGGCAACTTCATGAAGGGATTCGCGCGTTTCCTGTCCGAGGCCGCCAAGCCCGAGTGGTACATCAAGACGGCCATCGTCTACCTGGGCATCAAGATCGGCCTCATGTCGATGAAGGCCGCGGGCTTCGCCTTCGAGCTCGCGGTGGCCGGCATCGCGGCGACCTTCGTCGCCTATCTCCTGTTCTGGCCGATCGTCTACACGCTGGCCCGCAAGGGCTTCAAGCTCTCGCGCCAGGCCTCGGCGGTGCTCTCCTCGGGCATCTCGGTCTGCGGCGTCTCGGCGGCCATCGCCACCGCCGGCGCCATCCGCGCCAAGCCCATCCTGCCGACCATGGTGTCGATGCTGATCGTCATCTTCGCCATGATCGAGCTGGTGATCCTGCCGGGCTTCTACACGGCGGTGGCGCCGAACCAGCCCATCGTCAACGGCGCGGCCATGGGCATGACGGTCAAGACCGACGGCGCGGACGCGGCTGCCGGCGCGATCCTCGACCAGCTCATGACCGCGCGCCACTATCAGGAGACCGGCCAGATCTGGGAGGAGGGGTGGATCCTCACCGCCTCGATCGTCACCAAGATCTGGATCGACATGTTCATCGGGCTGTGGGCCTTCATCCTGGCGCTGATCTGGGTGTACCGGGTCGAGCGCGATCCCACGCAGATGACGGTCGGCGCCTCCGAGATCTGGCACCGCTTCCCGAAGTTCGTGCTGGGCTACTTCCTGGCCTGGTTCGTCTATCTCGGCATCGCGGTGTTCTGGCCGGACGTGGTGGATGCGGCCATGAAGGGCGCGAAGGTGGTGCAGAGCCCCATGCGGAAGATGCTCTTCATGATGACCTTCCTCTGCATGGGCATCATCACGGACTTCTCCAAGCTCAAGGGCATGGGGCGGCTGGCGACGCTCTACGGCATCGCGCTCTTCGTCATCATCGCCCCCATCGCCTACTTCGTGGCCTGGGTCTTCCACCGCGGCATGATGCCGCCCACGGCGAGCGGCTGAGCGGCCGCCACGGAGGTGTGGGCGACGACGGGGGCCTGCGGGCCCCCGTCTCTTTATCGCCCGTCTCTTCATCGGAGACGCCGATCGATCCGCCACGCGGATCGATCGGCGCTAGGGGGCTTCGCAACCATTCTGGCTGCATGCGCTTCCGTGTGCATGGGCCATTCCGCGGCCTTCCCTGGCCGCGGGGAGGCCCTGAAGAATCGAATTTTTCAGGGCCTCCAGTCGGCTTATCGGCCGGCGCCCTCGCCACGGCCCCGGGCGATGGCTATCATTCGCGCGCGGAATCCCTGAAGATGCGTTTGGTGGGGGAGCCTTTTCGCGCCCATCGGCTGGAGGTGAGGGCACGATGCACAGGGTCGCGATCGTCGGGGCCACGGGCTACACGGGCGTGGAGCTGCTGCGCCTGCTGGTGGGGCATCCGGGGGTGGAGATCGCATGCGTCACCTCGCGCCGGGCCGCCGGCCGGCCGGTGGCCGAGATCTTCCCCAGCCTCCGCGGGCACGTGGATCTCGTCTACGTGGCGCCGGAGGAGGCGCCGCTGGCGGAGATGGACCTCGTCTTCTTCGCCACGCCCAACGGCACCGCCATGCGCGATGCCCCGGCGCTGCTCGACGCCGGGGCGCGCGTGATCGACCTCGCCGCCGACTTCCGCCTCCGCGATCCGGAGGAGTGGGCGCGCTGGTACGGCGAGCCCCATGCCTGCCCGGAGCTCCTGGCCGAGGCCGTCTACGGCCTGCCGGAGCTGTTCCGCGAGGAGATCCGCGGCGCGCGCCTTGTCGCCAACCCCGGCTGCTACCCGACCGCCGTCACGCTGGGGCTGGTGCCCCTGCTCGAGGCGGGCCTCGTCGACGCCGCACGCCTCGTCGCCGACGCCAAGTCCGGCGCCAGCGGCGCCGGCCGCCGCGCGCGCGAGGACCTGCTGCTCGCCGAGACCGCCGACAGCGTGCGCGCCTACGCCGTGCCCGGCCACCGTCATCATCCCGAGATCGTCCAGACGCTGGCGCGCTTTGCCGAGGGGCCCGTGGGGCTGACCTTCGTCCCGCACCTGATGCCCATGGTGCGCGGCATCCACGCCACCCTCTATGCCGAGCTGCGCGATCCGGCCGCCGACCTGCAGCGTCTCTACGAGACCCGCTACGCCGGCGAGCCCTTCGTGGACGTGATGCCGGCGGGCTCGCACCCCGAGACCCGTGGCGTGCGCGGGGCCAACGTCTGCCGCATCGCCGTGCACCGGCCCGTCGGCGGGGACTGCGCCGTGGTGCTGTCGGTGATCGACAACCTGGTCAAGGGCGCCGCGGGACAGGCGGTCCAGAACATGAACCTCGTGCTCGGCCTGCCCGAGACCATGGGGCTGGAGGGCCCGGCCCTGCTGCCGTGACGGCGCGCACGGAAAGCCCGGCCGGCGGGGTGCATCCTCGGCCATGAGCCGGCGCCTCGAGCCGCTCGCCATCCGCCCGCACCGTCCCTGGCTGCGTTGGGCCGGCGCTGCGGGGCTGGGTGCGCTGGCGGTGGCCGTGGCCTGGGCCGCCTTCGACTACGGGCGCGTGCGCGGCGGCTACGACCGGCGCGCGGCCGAGGCCGAGCGCCTGGCGCTCGAGGCCGAGATCGAGCGCCTGCGCGGCGAGCGCGACACGCTGCGGGCGCGCCTGGCACGGATCGAGCGCGAGCGCGTCGTGGAGCGCGCCGCGCACGAGCGCCTGCAGGCCCTGGTCGACGGCCTGCAGGCCGAGAACGGCCGCCTGCGCGAGACGCTCGCCTTCTACGAGCGCGTGGTCGGTCCGCGCGACGGGCGCCGCGGGCTGCGCGTGCAGAGCTTCGCGCTCGAGGCCGGTGCCGGCCCGCGCGAGTGGCGCTACAAGCTGGTGCTGGCGCAGTCGCCGCGGCGCCGGCGGCTGGCGCGTGGTGTTGTAGACTTGGAGCTGGAGGGCGAGCGGGAGGGCGCCCCCGTGCGCCTCGGGCTCGCGCGGCTCACGGCGGAGGGCGAGGGGCGGGTCCCCTTCCGCTTCCGGTACTTCCAGTACCTGGAAGGGACCCTGCGCCTGCCCGAGGGCTTCGTGCCCCGGCGGCTGGTGCTGCGGGTCAGCCCCCGGGGGGCGAAGGAGGCGGTGCTGGAGCGGACCTGGAGCTGGTCCGAGCTGACGGAGGAGACAGCCGATGTGGCGGGGCGGCAGGCGCCAGCGCACGGCGCGGATCGAGACCCTGATCGGGCCCAACACCGAGATCCACGGTGACCTCCGCTTCAGCGGCGGGCTGCACATCGACGGGCGCGTGCGCGGCAACGTGATCGCCGAGGGGGAGGGGCGCTCGGTGCTGATCCTCTCCGAGCACGGGCGCATCGAGGGCGAGGTGCGCGTGCCGCAGGTGGTGCTCAACGGCACCGTGGTCGGCGACGTGCATGCGAGCGAGCGCGTCGAGCTGGCCTCCAAGGCGCGCGTCACCGGCGACGTCCACTACAACCTCATCGAGATGGCGATCGGCGCCGAGGTCAACGGCAGCCTCGTGCACGTGACGCGCGCGCAGGCCGGGGCCGAGGCCGCCCCCGCGGTGGAGCCGCGTGCGGCCCCGGCCGGCGCGGGGTCCGGCGGCGGCGAATAGTTGACCGCGGCGCTCGGTTATCGTAGCGTGGTTGCATGATCCGCGGGCCCGCCCCGGGCCCGCGCCGACGACGGCTCCCTACAGGAGAACCATGAGCGAGAGCACCCAGACCCCGCAGGCGGCGGCCGGCCCCCAGGCCCCGGCCGCCGCCATCCGCTTCACCGAGTCGGCGGCGCGCAAGGTGAAGGAGCTGCTCGCCGAGGAGGGCAACCCGCAGCTCAAGCTGCGCGTGTTCGTCTCCGGCGGCGGCTGCGCCGGGTTCCAGTACGGCTTCACCTTCGACGAGCACGTCAACGAGGACGACGCCACGATCGAGGCGCACGGGGTGACGCTGGTCGTCGACCCCATGAGCTACCAGTACCTGGCCGGCGCCGAGATCGACTACAAGGAGGACCTCAACGGCGCGCAGTTCGTGATCAACAACCCCAACGCGGTCACGACCTGCGGCTGCGGCTCGTCCTTCAGCGTCTGAGCGCGCCGGCGTAGACGGCCCCGAGCACGCGCGGGCCCGCCGCCCCGGTGGCCGAGGGCACGTTCCCCGCCCGCCCGGCGAGGCGCTCGCGCGCGAGCCAGGCAAAGGCCGCCGCCTCCACCCATTCCGGCTCCAGCCCGGCGTCGCCCGTCGTGGCGACGTGCGCCCCGGGCAGGGCGCGGGCGAGCGCCGCCATCAGCGCGGGGTTGCGTGCCCCGCCCCCGCAGACGAGCAGGCGCCGCGGTGCGAAGCGCGCCTGCGCCAGCGCGCGTGCCACGGCCTCGGCCGTGAGCGCCACGAGCGTCGCCTGCACGTCGGCGGGCGCCACCGCCTCACCCAGCACCTCGAGCGCCGCCTCCAGCCAGCGCAGGTGGAAGCGCTCGCGGCCCGTGCTCTTCGGGGGCGGCGCCGCGAACCAGGGCTCGGCGAGCAGCCGCCGGAGCAGCGCCGGATGCACCCGCCCGCGTGCCGCGAGCCGCCCGTCGCGGTCGAAGGGCTCGCCCGTGTGGCGCCGCGCCCAGGCGTCGAGCAGCGTGTTGCCGGGTCCGGTGTCGAAGCCGCGCACGGGCGCGCGCGGGTCGGCGGGCAGGAGCGTGACGTTGGCGATGCCGCCGATGTTGAGCACCGCCACGTCCTCGCCGGGCTCGCGGAACAGCGCCGCGTGGAAGGCGGGCACGAGCGGGGCGCCCTGGCCGCCGGCGGCGAGGTCGCGGCGGCGGAAGTCGGCGACCACGGCGATCCCGGTGCGCTCGGCGACGACGTTGGGGTCGCCGATCTGGAGCGTGAAGGGCGGCTCGCCTCCCGGGGCGTGCCACAGGGTCTGGCCGGGGCAGCCGACCGCGCGCACCGCCCCCGCCGCGACGCCCGCCGCCGCGAGCACCGCCTCGACCGCCCGCGCGAACAGCGCCCCGAGCGCGGCGTCGAGGCGCCCCAGCTCGTCCAGGGCGATGCGGCCCTCGCCGATCGCGCGCTCCAGCGCGGCGCGCAGCGGCTCCGGCATGGGCAGCGTCCGCGCGGCCTCGAGCCCGATGCCGCCGCTCTCGCCGAACCGCACGAGCACGGCATCGACGCCGTCGAGGCTGGTTCCCGACATCAGGCCGATGTAGCGCTCCTCGGCCTCGGCCATGGGTGCGTGGCGCCGCGGGGCGTCTCAGTCGCGCCGCGCAAGCTGCACGCGGCGCAGCGTGTCGAGGGCGGCGACCAGGGGGGCCGTGCGGCGGCGGAAGTCCTCGCGGTGGCGCGCCGGCACGGGGCGTGCGGCCGGCAGCCGCACCGTGAGGGGGTTGCGGTGGACGCCGTCGACGCGGAACTCGTAATGCAGGTGCGGGCCTGTGGCGAGGCCGGTGGCACCCACGTAGCCGATCACCTGCCCCTGGCGCACGCGCCGGCCGGCGCGCAGCCCGCGCGCGAAGCGCGACAGGTGCGCGTACACCGTCACGTAGCGCGCGCCATGGCGGATCATCACCACCTTGCCGTAGCCCCCCTTGCGTCCGCGGAAGATCACCTTGCCCTCGCCCGTGGCCTTGACGGGCGTGCCGTGCGGGGCGGCGTAGTCGACGCCGCGATGGGCGCGGATGCGGTTGAGCACGGGGTGGCGGCGGCGGAGCCGGAAGCGCGAGCTGATGCGCGTGAAGGCCACGGGCGTGCGCAGGAAGGCCCTGCGCACGCTGCGTCCCTCCGGCGTGTAGTAGCCGGTGCGCCCTTCGGGGTCGGTGTAGCGCACCGCGCGGTGGACGCGGCCGCGGTTGACGAACTCGGCGGCGAGGATCCCGCCCTCGCCCACGCGCTCGCCGTCGCGGTGGAGCGTCTCGTAGATCACGCTGAAGCGGTCTCCGGGGCGCAGGTCGAGGGCGAAGTCGATGTCCCAGCCGAAGATGCCCGCGAGCGCCATCGTGAGCCGGTCGGACAGCCCCGCCTTCTGCGCCGCGGTGAAGAGCGAGTCCTCGATGACGCCGGCGGCGTGGGCCTGGCGGCGCTCCAGCGGGTGGTGCAGGAGCCGGGCGCGGTAGCCGTCGCCCTCCCGGCGCACCTCGAGCGTGCGTTCGAGGCCGAGCGGGTAGCGCAGCGCCGTCACCGCCCCCTCGGCGTCACGGGCGAGCAGGATGCGCTCGCCGGGACGGAGCCTGCGCAGCCGGCGGGCCTCGGGGCCGCTCGTGACCAGGGCGTGCACGGTGCGCGGGTCGATGCCCTCGCGGGCGAGCAGCCGCGCCAGGCTGTCGCCGCGCCGCACGGTGAGCGTGCGCCAGCGCGGCGTGGCGGCCTTTCCCGGCCCGCCGACCCGGGCGACGGCGTCTCCCGCGGCGTCCGCCTGGGCGGGATCATCCCCGGTACGTGCCGGCGCGACGCCGGCGGCGGGCGCCCCGGGCGGGAGGGCCAGCGGGCGCTCGACCACCGGCGGCGTGTCCTCGCGCGAGGCCCTGCCCGGGGGCGCGGCGAGCAGCGCCGCCAGCGCCGCGGCCGCCAGCACGAGCCCCGCGCCGGCCGCGGCCGCACGACGGGAGACCCTCCGCCGCGCAGGCCGCCCGCCCAGGAATTTGCAGTCACGATTGAAGAGCGGCGTGTAATCCATCGTCCGGCCGCGGCTTCTCCCGCGGAACCATAGTCGCGCCCCGGGCGGGGGTCAACGGCGCGCCGCCCTTGCGCCCTCCCGGATGCCGCTTATCCTGTACGCCCTTTCCGCCATGAGGGGCTTCGCCATGACCGCCGCCGAGGAAGCGCTGGCCGAGCTGCGACGCGGCACCGAGGAGATCGTGCGCGAGGAGGAGCTTCTCGAGCGCCTGCGCGCCGGCCGCCCGCTGCGCGTCAAGGCCGGCTTCGACCCCACCGCGCCCGACCTCCATCTCGGCCACACGGTGCTCCTCAACAAGCTGCGCCGCTTCCAGGATCTCGGCCACGAGGCGATCTTCCTCATCGGCGATTTCACCGCCATGATCGGCGACCCCTCCGGACGCAGCGCCACCCGCCCACCGCTGACGCGCGACGAGGTGATCGAGAACGCGCGCACCTACGAGGAGCAGATCTACAGGATCCTCGACCCCGAGCGCACGCTGGTCATGTTCAACTCGAGCTGGATGGGCGAGATGGATGCCGCAGGCCTCATCCGCCTCGCCGCGCGCTGGACGGTGGCGCGCATGCTCGAGCGCGACGACTTCGCCAGGCGTTACGCCGAGGGCCGCCCTATCGCCATCCACGAGTTCCTCTACCCGCTCATCCAGGGCTACGACTCGGTCGCGCTCAAGGCGGACGTCGAGCTCGGCGGCACCGACCAGAAGTTCAACCTGCTCGTGGGCCGCGAGCTGCAGCGCGACTACGGCCAGCCGCCGCAGGTGATCATGACGCTCCCCATCCTCGAGGGGCTCGACGGCGTGCAGAAGATGTCGAAGTCGCTCGGCAACTACGTCGGCATCACCGAGCCGCCCGAGGAGCAGTTCGGCAAGCTCATGTCCATCTCGGACACGCTCATGTGGCGCTACTACGAGCTGCTCAGCTTCCGCCCGGCGGCCGAGATCGAGCGGCTGCGCCGCGAGGTCGCCGAAGGGCGCAACCCCATGGAGGCGAAGTTCGAGCTCGCCGAGGAGCTCGTCGGGCGCTTCCACGGCGCCGAGGCCGCGCGCCGCGCCAAGGAGGCCTTCATCGCCCGCTTCCGCCGCCACGAGCTCCCCGAGGACCTCCCGGAGACCACGGTGGCCGCCCCCGGCGGGCGCATCCGGCTGGCCAACCTCCTCAAGGAGGCAGGGCTCGTGCCCTCCACCTCCGAGGCCCTGCGCATGATCCGCCAAGGCGCCGTCCGCATCGACGGCGAGCGCGTCTCTGACACCGCCCTTGAGATCGGGGCGGGCGGGGCCCATATCTACCAGGTCGGCAAGCGCCGCTTCGCCCGCGTCCGCGTCGAGGCATCCGA
>WFOW01000079.1 GCA_015487895.1 Gammaproteobacteria bacterium
CGAGGACGTGCTCGCGGAGGTGGCCGCGCTCGCCGCGCGCGGGGTGCGCGAGGTCACGCTGCTCGGGCAGAACGTCAACGCCTACCGCGGCGCGACCGCCGACGGCGAGACGGCGGACCTCGCCACCCTCATCGCCTACGTGGCGGCGGTGGACGGCATCGGCCGGGTGCGCTACACGACCTCGCACCCGCTGGAGATGACCGAGGGCCTGATCGAGGCCCACGCGGAGGTGCCGGAGCTGGTCCCGCACCTGCACCTGCCCGTGCAGAGCGGCTCCGACCGCATCCTCGCCGCCATGAAGCGCGGGCACACGGCAGACGACTACCGCGAGATCGTGCGGCGGCTCCGGCGCGCGCGGCCCGACATCACCATCTCCTCGGACTTCATCGTCGGCTTCCCGGGCGAGACCGAGGAGGACTTCGAGGCGACGCTGGCGCTGGTCGAGGAGATCGGCTTCGACTACTCCTTCAGCTTCGTCTACAGCCCGCGCCCGGGCACGCCCGCCGCGGAGCTGGACGATCCCGTGCCCCCGGCGGTGAAGAAGGCGCGGCTGCACCGCCTGCAGCGGCTGCTCGAGGAGCAGGGCCAGCGCATCAGCCGCCGCATGGTGGGCACGGTGCAGACGGTGCTGGTCGAGGGCCCCTCGCGGCGCGACCCGCGCGAGCTCGCCGGGCGCACGCCGAACAACCGCGTGGTCAACTTCGCGGGCGATCCGGCGCTGGTGGGCCGCTTCGTCGAGGTGCGCATCACGGAGGCGCAGCCGCACTCGCTGCGCGGCGAGCTGCTGGGTCTTGCGCCCGGCGAGGAGGCCGCGGGCGCGCTGCGGGCGGGGGCGGAGGCCGGCGTGGCCTGATGGACGCCAACCACGCGAAGGGCGCGGCGCCGCGCTCGGTGGACCTGGTGCTGGAGCCGGCGGACAACCGCCGGCTGGCCAACCTCTGCGGGCAGTTCGACGAGCACCTGCGCCAGCTCGAGCGCCGCCTCGGTGTCGAGATCAGCAACCGCGGCAACCGCTTCCGCGTCATCGGCGAGGGCCGCTCGGTGGAGGCCGCCGGCCGCCTGCTCGAGGGCCTCTACGAGGCCGCCGCGCACGAGGCGCTGACGCCGGCGCGCGTGCATCTCTACCTGCAGGAGTCGGGGGTGGAGGCCCTGCTCGCCGAGGAGGCCGAGGCCGCCGGCGAGGAGGTGGTCATCCGCACGCGCCGCGGGCTCGTGCGCGGGCGCGGGCCCAACCAGCAGCGCTACCTGCGCGCGATCCTCACCCACGACGTCAACTTCGGCGTCGGGCCCGCCGGGACCGGCAAGACCTACCTCGCCGTCGCCTGCGCGGTGGAGGCGCTCGAGCGCGAGCGCGTGCAGCGGCTGGTGCTGGTGCGCCCGGCGGTGGAGGCGGGCGAGCGCCTCGGCTTCCTGCCGGGCGACCTGGCGCAGAAGGTCGACCCCTACCTGCGTCCCCTCTACGACGCCCTCTACGAGATGCTCGGCTTCGAGCGCGTCGCGCGCCTGCTCGAGCGCAACGTGATCGAGATCGCCCCGCTCGCCTACATGCGCGGGCGCACGCTCAACGACGCCTTCGTCATCCTCGACGAGGCGCAGAACACCACCGTCGAGCAGATGAAGATGTTCCTCACGCGCATCGGCTTCGGCTCGACGGCGGTCATCACCGGCGACGTCACGCAGGTGGACCTGCCGCGCGGGCGCGAGTCCGGCCTGCGCCACGTGATCGAGGTCCTGCGCGGCGTCGAGGGCATCAGCTTCACCTTTTTCAACGCCCGCGACGTGGTGCGCCACCCGCTGGTGCAGCGCATCGTCACCGCCTACGAGGCCCACGAGCGCCGCACGCGCGCCGGCGGGGCGGCGGACTCGGAGGGCGCCGCGGGGTCCGGCACGGAGTGAGCGCGCGGGTGAGCGTGCAGTACGCCGCACCGCGGCGGGGCGTGCCCGCCCCCGCGAGCCTGCGCCGCTGGGCCGAGGCGGCGCTCGCCGCCGCGCCGCACCCGCCCCGCGGCGAGATCACCATCCGCGTGGTGGGCGAGGCCGAGGGGCGCGCGCTCAACCGCACCTGGCGCGGGCGCGACCGCGCCACCAACGTGCTGTCCTTCCCCTACGGGGACGCCGTGCCGGGGGCGGGCGAGGCCGCGCTCGGCGACATCGTCGTCTGCGCGCCGGTGGTGGCGCGCGAGGCGCGCGCGCAGGGCAAGGACCCGCGCGCGCACTGGGCGCACATGGTGGTGCACGGCGTGCTGCACCTGCTCGGCTACGACCACCGGACCGACGAGGAGGCCCGGGTCATGGAGGGCCTGGAGCGCCGCGTGCTGGCGCGCCTGGGCTTCCCGGACCCCTACGCAGAGGAGGGCGAGAGCGACCATGAGCGAGGACCGAAGTAGCGACGGCAACGGGACGCAACGCTCCTGGCTGGAGCGGCTCGGCCAGCTCCTGCTGCGCGAGCCGCAGGACCGCGAGCAGCTCGTGGAGCTGCTGCGCGAGGCGCAGGGCCGCGGCCTGATCGACGCCGACGCCCTCGCCATGATCGAGGGCGTGCTGCAGGTCTCGGAGATGCAGGTGCGCGAAATCATGGTGCCGCGCGCACACATGGTGGCGGTCGAGCGCGACCGCCCGCCCGAGGAGTGGCTGCGCACCATCACCGCCTCCGGCCACTCGCGCTTCCCCGTGATCGGCGAGGACCGCGACGACGTGGTCGGCATCGTGCTCGCCAAGGACCTGCTGCGCTACTGCGGCGAGGGCTTCGCCGGCTTCGATGTGCGCGACGTCCTGCGCCCGGCGGTGTTCATCCCCGAGAGCAAGCGGCTCAACGTGCTGCTGCGCGAGTTCCGCGCGAGCCGCAACCACATGGCCATCGTGGTGGACGAGTACGGCGGCGTCGCCGGCCTGGTGACCATCGAGGACGTGCTCGAGCAGATCGTGGGCGAGATCGACGACGAGCACGACGTCACCGAGGGCGGGCTGATCCGCAAGCGCAGCGAGACCCAGTACACGGTCAAGGCGCTGACGCCGATCGAG
>WFOW01000080.1 GCA_015487895.1 Gammaproteobacteria bacterium
CCGTGGCCTCCATCATAGCGGGCGCGCGCGGGCTTTTGATCTTTCCCCGTCTCCCGTCGCCCATCAGCTCCACGGATGTGGCAGCGGCTTCCAGCCGCGGCCGCCTGTGGCGGCAGAGGCGGGAGGCGGGTTGCGGGAGACGGGAAAGATCGAAAGGCCGCGCCCGAAGGGCGCTCCGCCCCTCGTCTCCCGAACCTCGCCTCCCGCCTCTGCCGCCACAGGCGGTCGCGGCAAGATGCCGTTCCCACAGCAAACTGTAGACTGCAAACTGCAGACTGGACCGCACCGCGCGGCCCGCCGGCCCAGGGCGGCGGCGAGCACGCGCCCCCGGCGCGAGCAGGGAGAAGGGGCGCACCAGGCCCGCTATGATGGAGGCCGCGGCGACGACGCCGCCGGAGGAGGAGAGGTTCATGAGCGGCAAGAAGAACATCGTCTTCGGCTTTCTGTACCTGGTGCTGACGGCCGCGCTCGGCCCCTACATGGTGCGCGAGATGCTGCCGGTGGCGGGCGAGGCGGCCCAGAAGAAGCAGCAGGTGGTGGCGAAGCTCCAGCTCCTGGCCGACTCCGGGTGGGAGGACCCGGAGACCCTGGAGCGCCTGGACGCCGAGGCCATCGCCAGGCGCACCGCCGAGGCGGTGCTCGCCATCAACGCCCAGCTCAACGCGCGCGCGCCGCTCGAGTCCATGAAGGGCGGGCCGCACGCGCACGGCAACCTGGAGTCGCTCCTCAACGTGGCCGCCGGGCTGGTGCTGCTCTTCCTCGCCGTGCCGCGCTGGGTCAAGGAGGCGATCTCCTGGATCTTCATCGCCGGGGCGCTGCTGCACTCCGGGATGCTGTATCTGGTGAACTTCGGCGTCGGCTGGGCGGGGACCGTGCTCGGCACCGGCATCGGGCCCATCCTCATCCTCGTCGGCCTGCTCGCCATCGGGCTGGCGGCGGCGGTCGGGCTGCGGCCGGAGCCCGTGCGCGACTGATGCCCGGGCTCCACCCCGAGGTCGAGCCCTACCGCGTCCACCGGCTGCCCGTCGAGCCGCCCCACGTCCTGCACGTCGAGGAGTGCGGGCGGCCCGACGGGCTGCCCGCGCTCTTCCTGCACGGGGGGCCGGGGGCGGGCTGCGAGCCCGTCCACCGGCGCTTCTTCGACCCCTCGCGCTACCGCGCGGTGCTCTTCGACCAGCGCGGCTGCGGGCGCTCGCGGCCGCACGCGGCGCTCGAGGGAAACACGACCTGGGCGCTGGTCGAGGACATCGAGCGCATCCGCGCGCACCTCGGCATCGAGCGCTGGCTGGTCTTCGGCGGCTCGTGGGGCTCGACGCTGGCGCTCGCCTACGCCGAGGCGCACCCCGAGCGGGTGCTGGCGCTGGTGCTGCGCGGGATCTTCCTGTGCCGCGAGCGCGACATCCGCTGGTTCTACCAGTCGGGGGCCGACCGCATCCACCCCGAGCACTGGCGCGAGTTCGTCTCCTTCATCCCGGAGACCGAGCGCGGCGACCTGGTGCGCGCCTATCACCGGCGCCTCACCGCGGACGATGCGGCGCTGCGGCTCGAGGCCGCGCGCCGCTGGGCGCTGTGGGAGGCGCGCTGCGCGACGCTGCGGCCGGACCCCGGGCTCGAGGCCCACTTCGCCGAGCCGGAGCACGCGCTCGCGCTCGCCCGCATCGAGTGCCACTACTTCGTCCACGGCGCCTTCCTCGCGCCGAACCAGCTCCTGCGCGAGGCCCATCGCCTGCACGGCATCCCGGGCGTGATCGTGCACGGCCGCTACGACGTGGTCTGCCCGGTGGAGCAGGCCTTCGCCCTCCACGAGGCCTGGCCCGGGGCGGAGCTCGTGGTGGTGCCGGACGCGGGCCACGCGGCGAGCGAGCCCGGCATCGCCGCGGCGCTGGTCGCCGCCACGGACCGCCTCGCGGACAGGCTCTCGTGATCGGTCTGCTCCAGCGCGTGACCGAGGCGCGCGTGGCGGTCGCGGGCGAGACCGTGGGCGCCATCGGCCGCGGCATCCTGGTGCTCGTCGGCGTCGAGCGCGGCGACACCGGGGCCCAGGCGGAGCGGCTCGCCGGGCGGCTCCTCGCCTACCGCGTCTTCCCGGACGAGGCCGGGCGGATGAACCGCTCCGTGGCCGAAGTCGGGGGCGGCGTGCTGCTGGTGCCGCAGTTCACGCTCGCGGCCGACACCCGCAAGGGCACGCGCGCGAGCTTCGCCCCGGCGGCCGACCCCGAGACCGGCCGGCGCCTGTTCGACGCCCTCGTGGAGGCGGTGCGGGCCCGCCACGAAGGCCCCGTCGCCACCGGCCGCTTCGGCGCCGACATGCGGGTGGCCCTCGTCAACGACGGGCCC
>WFOW01000081.1 GCA_015487895.1 Gammaproteobacteria bacterium
CACCAGCCCCACGTCGGCCAGGAGCCTCAGCTCCAGGGCGAGGCGGCGGCGCTCGCCGGGCGTGCCCGGGGTGGCCTGGCGCGGGGCGCGGTTGGTCGAGCTCTTGAAGCGCACGTTGCCCTTGCCGCCGCGCCCGCCGCGCGCGACGAGCAGCCGCTCGCCGGGCCGCGTGAGGTCGCCGACGAGCTCGCCGGTGTCGGCGTCGCGCACGACGGTGCCCACGGGCACGCGGATCTCGAGGTCGGCGCCGCTCCGTCCCGTGCGCTCGCGCCCCTCGCCGGGGCGGCCGTCCTCGGCCTCGAAGCGGCGCGCGTAGCGGAAGTCGGCCAGCGTGTTGAGGCCGGGGTCCGCGACCAGCCCCACGCTGCCGCCGTCGCCGCCGTCGCCCCCGTCCGGGCCGCCGCGCGGGATGTACTTCTCGCGGCGGAAGTGCACGCAGCCGTCGCCGCCGCGCCCGGCGATCACCTCGATCTCGGCCTCGTCGACGAACCTCATCGCGGACGCCGCATCCCGTCCGTCTCGCCCACCGCCCGGTGGTGCCCTACCCCGAGATCCCGCGGGATCTCGGGGGACGACCCCAGAAACGAGAACCCCGCCTCGCGGGCGGGGTCCTCCGGCCGGCCGCGGGAGGGCGCGCCTCAGACGGGGACCACGCTCACGTAGGTCCGCCTGCGCGGCCCGCCCACGCGGAAGACCACGCGCCCGTCCGCCTTCGCGTAGAGCGTGTGGTCGCGCCCGACGCCCACGTTCTCGCCGGCGTGGAAGCGCGTGCCGCGCTGGCGCACGATGATGTTGCCCGCGCGCACGACCTGCCCGCCGAAGCGCTTGACCCCGAGCCGCTTGGAGTGGGAGTCGCGCCCGTTGCGCGTGCTGCCGCCCGCCTTCTTGTGTGCCATGGCCCGTCAGCCTCCTCAGGATACGCTCAGGCCTCGATGCCCGTGATCTCGACCTCGGTGTAGTGCTGCCGGTGACCGCGCGTGCGCTTGTAGCCCTTGCGGCGCTTGAACTTGATCACCGTGATCTTGCGGTGGCGCCCCTGGGCGCGCACGCGGCCCGTCACGCGGCCGCCCTCGAGGTAGGGCGTGCCCACCCTGACCGCCTCGCCGTCGGCGACGAGGAGCACGCGGTCGAAGGTGACCTCGCCGCCCGCCTCCACGGGCAGCCTCTCCACCCGCACGGTCTGGCCCGGCGCCACCCGGTACTGCTTGCCGCCGGTCTCGATCACCGCGTACATGGGAACCTTCTCCGATCGGGACCCTGCTCCGGAAGACGCGGAATTGTACGGGCGGCCACGCCGGGCCGTCAAACGCCCGGGCCGGCGCCGCGCTTCCTTGACACCGCCGGGGCCGGCACCGAACATGCTCCCCCCGGCCGCCGCCCTCCATCCCTATGGATCTCGAGCGCATACGGGCCCACGTCGCCGACGACCTGGCCGCGGTGGACGAGCTCATCCGCCGGCGCCTCGCCTCCGACGTGGCCCTCATCAACGAGCTCGGCCGCCACATCGTCGCCGGCGGCGGCAAGCGCCTGCGCCCCATGGTGCTGCTGCTCGCCGCGCGCGCCTGCGGCTACGGCGGCCCGCACCACGTCGGCCTCGCCGCCGTGGTGGAGTTCATCCACACCGCCACCCTGCTCCACGACGACGTGGTCGACGCCTCCGAGCTGCGCCGCGGCCAGGAGACGGCCAACAGCATCTGGGGCAACGAGGCGAGCGTCCTGGTGGGCGACTTCCTCTACTCGCGCGCCTTCCAGATGATGGTCGAGGCCGGCAGCATGCGCGTGATGGAGATCCTGGCCGATACCACCAACACCATCGCCGAGGGCGAGGTGCGCCAGCTCCTCAACTGCCACGACCCCGACACCACCGAGGAGCGCTACCTGGAGGTCATCCGCGGCAAGACCGCCAAGCTGTTCGAGGCGGCCGCCCGTCTCGGGGCGGTGCTCGCCGCACGCCCCGAGGCCGAGGAGGCCGCGCTCGCCGAGTACGGCCTGCGCCTCGGCATCGCCTTCCAGCTCATCGACGACGTGCTCGACTACCGCGCCCGGCCCGAGGAGACGGGCAAGAACCTCGGCGACGACCTCGCCGAGGGCAAGCCCACGCTGCCCTTCATCCATGCCCTGCGCGAGTCGCCCCCCGAGCGGGCCGCGGCGCTGCGCCGCGCCATCGAGGAGGGCGGGCGCGAGCACATCGGCACGGTGCTGGAAGCCATTGAAGCCACCGGGGCCATTGCGTACACTGAGGCGCGCGCGCGGACCGAGGCCGAGCGGGCGATCGCGGCCCTCGAGGCCCTCCCGGGATCGCCCGCCCGCGAGGCGCTCGCGGCGCTGGCCCGGTTCGCCGTCGACCGCACCTACTGACGCGGCCGCGTCGGCTCCTTCGGGGTGTAGCTCAGCCTGGTAGAGCACTGCTTTCGGGAGGCAGGGGCCGTGGGTTCAAATCCCGCCACCCCGACCATGTCCCTTTCCGTCGCCGGCTCCGCTCGCCCGGCCCGGCGCCGCCTGCCATAATGGAGCCTGGGCGGAGACCGGGAGACCCCACCGTGTCCGGAGAGGACTGGCTCGCACACGACCACCACCGGTTCGACGAGGCGCTCGCCCGCGCCCAGGAGGCCGCCGAGGACGGGGCCTGGGACGAGGCGCTGCGGCTGCTCACCGAGCTGCTCGAGGCGCTGGCGCTGCACATGCGCCTGGAGGACGAGGTGGTCTACCCCGCCCTCGAGCGCGAGACCGGCGACCCCGAGGGCGAGCTCGCCGGGCTGCGCGACGAGCACCGCCAGCTCGAGAGCCTGATGGAGGGGGCGCGCACGGTGGCGCGCGAGCGCGACATCGACCACCTGCTCGAGGCCCTGGTGCCGCTGCGCCGCACCCTGCGCGAGCACGCCCGCTACGAGGAGGAGGCGCTCGCGCGCCTCGGCGGCGAGGCCCTCAGGCGCAACCGCGAGGCGGTGCTCGCCGCCCTCGCCGCGCTCGAGCGCGACGCGCGCCCTCCGGGCGGAGCCCACGCATCGGGGAGAGGCCTCTGATCGATCCGCTGCGCGGGCCGGTCCGCCGAGGCGCCTCGCGGCCATTCCGGTCGCGGAGATAGCGGGCGCGGCGCGGCGCCGGCCCGCGGGCGCGCCGCCACCCGCATCCCCTGCCGCATCTCAGAGCCGCTCGAGGATCTCCTCGGAGATGTCGGCGTTGGAATAGACGCGCTGGACGTCGTCGAGGTCCTCGAGCATCTCGAGGAGCCTGACCATGCGGCGGGCGTCCTCCTCGCCGAGGCGCGTGCTGGTGCTCGCGCGCATGGTGACCTCGGCGTGCTCGGGCTCGAGGCCGGCGGCCCGCATGGCCTCGCGCACGCGCACGAAGTCCTCGGGCGCCGTCAGGACCTCGATCGCGCCCTCCTCGTCGGTGACCACGTCCTCGGCGCCGGCCTCCAGCGCCACTTCCATGATGCGGTCCTCGTCGCTGCCGGCCGGGAAGCCGATCACGCCCTGCTTGCGGAAGAGATAGGCCACGGAGCCGTCGGTGCCGAGGTTGCCCCCGCACTTGCTGAAGACGTGCCGCACCTCCGCGACCGTGCGCTTGCGGTTGTCCGTGAGGCAGTCGACCATCACCGCCACCCCGCCGGGCCCGTAGCCCTCGTAGCGCACCTCCTCGAGGGCGGCGCCCTCCTGCGCGCCGCTGCCGCGCCGGATGGCGCGCTCGATGTTCTCCTTGGGCATGTTGGCGTCCTGCGCGCGGTCGATCGCGAGCCGCAGGCGCGGGTTGGCCTCCGGGTCGGGGCCGCCGAGGCGGGCCGCCACCGTGATCTCACGGATGAGCTTGGTGAAGAGCTTGCCGCGCTTGGCGTCCTGCGCGCTCTTGCGGTGCTGGATGTTCGCCCACTTGCTGTGACCTGCCATCGTCCGTCC
>WFOW01000082.1 GCA_015487895.1 Gammaproteobacteria bacterium
CAGCTCAAGGGCTGGAGCTGGAACGGCAGCGGCTACGACACCGAGACCCTGCCCGCGACCACGTTCAGCTACACCCAGCCCACCATCGACCGGACGCTTCGCTTCGTCGAGGGTCTCGACGAGCTGCCCCGGGGTTTCGACCCGCGTTCCTGGCAGCTCGTGGACCTCGACGGCGAGGGCCTGGCCGGGCTGCTCACCGAGCAGGGCGGCCGGTGGTTCTACAAGCGCAGCGAGGGTGACGGCTCCTTCGCCCGCGCCCGCGCGCTGGGCCGCCGGCCGAACGTGCGCTTGGGCGAGCCCGGCACGCGGCTCGTGGACCTGGACGGCGACGGCAAGCTCGACGTGGTGGTCCTGCGCCCCGGCCGGGCCGGCAGCTACGCCCGCACCCCCGAGGGGAGCTGGCGGAACTTCCGGCGCTTCTCGTCGGTGCCGAGCGTGCGCGCCGACGACCCCGACGCCCGCTTCGCCGACCTGGACGGCGACGGCATCGCCGAGCTGGTGGTCACCGAGGGCGACTTCCTGGTCTGGTACCCGGGGCTGGGCGCCGAGGGCTACGACGCGCCGGTGCGGGTCCCCATGCCCGCGGACCCGGACCAGGGTCCGCGCTTCCTGTTCTCCCGAAACGGCACGCAGTTCTACCTCGCCGACATGAGCGGCGACGGCCTGCCGGACGTGGTGCGCATCCGCAACGGCAACGTGAGCTACTGGCCGAACCTGGGCTACGGCCGCTTCGGCGCGCGCGTCCACATGAAGGGCGCCCCGCGCTTCGACCGACCGCAGTTCTACGACCCGGCGCGGCTGCGCCTGGCCGATCTCGACGGCAGCGGTCCCACCGACCTGCTCTACATCGGGGCCAAGGGGATCAAGCTGTGGTTCAACCAGGCGGGGAACGGCTTTTCCGAGGCCACCGAGCTGCGGCACCAAGCCACCGCGACCCGGCCGGGCGAGCTGCAGGTCACCGACCTGCTGGGCGACGGGACGAAGTGCCTGGTGTGGTCGGCGCCGTTTCTCCGCAAGGGCGTGCGCCCGCTTCGATACATGAAGCTGATGGCCGAGGGCAAGCCCTGGCTCTTGAGCGAGGTGGACAACGGCCTGGGGCGGGTGACGCGGCTGAGCTACACGCCATCGACGGCCTTCTACCTGGCCGACCGCCGCGCCGGCACGCCGTGGGCGACGCGGCTGCCCTTCCCGGTGCAGTGCCTGAGCAAGCTCGAGCGGTTCGACAGCGTGACCGGTTGGCGCCTGGTCAACGAGTACGCCTACCACCACGGCTTCTTCGACGGAGACGAGCGCGAGTTCCGCGGTTTCGGCATGGTGGAGCGCTGGGATGCCGAGACCGTCAGCGACTACGACGAGACGGGCAGCGGCAGCCTGGTGGCCACGCTGCCGCCGGTGCGCACGAAGACCTGGTACCACACGGGCGCCTGGCGGGAGGAGGGCACGCTGTCCGCGGCCTACGCCGCCGAGTACAGCGACGCCGACGGCTCGGCGCATCATCTCGACGAGCCCACCATCCCCGCCGGGCTGTCGGCGGCGGAGCTGCGCCAGGCCCACCGGGCGCTCAAGGGGCGGGTGCTGCGCGAGGAGGTCTACGCCGAGGACGGCAGCGGCAACCTCGCCACCCTCTACACGACCTCGGAGCAGACCTGGAAGGTCGTGCGCCTGCAACCCGCCGACGGGGAGCGGCCCGCGGTCTTCCGGGTCGATGCGGCCGAGTCGATCTCCTACGAATACGACCTCGATCTTTCCACGGGCACCCCCGACCCCCGGGTCACCCACACGCTGACGCTGGAGACCGACGACTACGGGGTGGCGCTCAGGACCGCGACGGTCTCCTACCCGCGGCGGTCCTCGACCGCGCCGAGCGGCGGCCACGACGCCGAGCAGGCGGCGCTGTCGGTGGTGGTGACCGAGACCGAGGTGATCCACCAGGACGACCGGGTGGAGGCCGACGACGTCTGGCACATCGGCGTGCCGGCGCGAAGGCGGAGCTGGGAGCTGACCGACACCCCCGCCTGGACCGACGACGGCGGCCCGGCCACCGTCTCGGCGGTGGACGCGGCGTTCTCCTCGGCCACGGCCTGGCGCTTCGAGGAGGAGCCCACGGGCGCGGGCCCACACAAGCGGCTCATCAGCCACGAGGCGACGCGCTACTGGGACGACGGGCTGTCGGCGGCGCTGGACGTGGGCGAGCTGGGCCTGCGGGCGCTCGTGTAGGCCAGCACGTAGCGCTGGTACACGAGCGGGCTGCTCAGCGAGCTGTACGGCAGCGACGTGGGCGCCAGCGAGCTTTCCGAGGGCGGCTACGTCGACCTCGACGCCGACGGCGACGGCACGGCCGACGGCGACGCCTGGCTACCCTCGGGGCGGCTCACGCCCGACGCGGCGGCCTTCTACGTCCCCACCGCGCACACCGACGCCTTCGGCGAGGTCACCACGCTCACGTGGGATGCCGACGCCCTGGCGCTCACGTCCGTCACCGACGCGGCCGGCATGACGGTGACGGCGAGCATCGACTACGCCCGCATGGCGCCCACCTCGGTGACCGATCCCAACGGCACCGTCTCCGAGGCGACCTTCGACCCGTTGGGCCGGGTGGTCACCACCGCCGTGCGCAACGGCGGCGAGGGCGACGCGACCGGCGCGTACTCCGCGGAGTTCACCTACGACACGAGCACCCTGCCCGCCTCGGTGCACGTCAGGAGGCTGAAGGAGCACGGCGGCAGCGACTGGCAGGAGTCCTGGGTCTACAGCGACGGCGGCGGCAAGGTCGTGCAGACCAAGGTCCAGGCGGCGCCCGGCGACGCGCCCACCGTCTCGGGCGACACCGTCACCTGGTCGCCCGCCGACCCGCGCTACGTGGGCACGGGCCGGACGGTGCGCGACAACAAGGGCCACGTGGTCAAGCAGTACGAGCCCTTCTTCTCGACCACCAGCGACCACGAGGACGAGGCGGAGCTGGTCGAGTGGGGCAAGGCGGTGGTCTACGCCTACGACCCCATCGGCCGAAACACGGCCGTCACCCTGCCCGACGGCAGCGAGCGCACGTGGAGCTACACGCCCTGGCAGGTCGAGGCGGCCGACGAGGAGGACAACCTCGCGGGCGGCGACCACGAGGGTACACCCACGGTGACGCAGCTCGACGCGCTGGGGCGGGTCTACAAGCAGGTGGTCACCCCCGACGGCAGCACCGAGCACGAGACGCGCCTGGAGCTCGACGTCCAGGGCAACGTGCGCACCGTCACCGACCCGCGCGGCAACGCCATCCAGGTCCAGCGCTTCGACCTGCTCGGCCGGCCCTGTTTCACCGGGGCGGCGGACGAGGGCTACGACGGCAGCAGCGGCGACGGCGAGACCACGGTCTTCTTCGCCGCCGACGGCAAGCCGATCCGCACCTGGCGGAGCGGGGGCCTGGCCTTGCGGCGGACCTTCGACGCCCTGCGGCGGCCGGTGGGGCTGTACGCGGACGAGGCCAGCGGCGAGAAGCTCGTGGAGCTGCGCTTCTACGGCGATGCCCTCTCCGACGCGACGGGGTATTCGCAGGGTCGCGTGGTGCGGATCTACGACACGGCCGGGGAGCAGCACCTCGCCTACGACTTCCGCGGGCGGCTCACCGAGCAGACCCGCACGGTCATCGAGGACATCACCGCCGAGGCTGACTGGTCGGGGCTCGACGGCAAGACCGCCTTGGCCGACATCGACGCCTGGCTCGCCACCAGCGGCGGGCTGGACAGCGAGACCTTCACCACGAGCACCAGCTACGACGCCCTCGACCGGGTCACCGAGGAGACGGCGCCCGACGGCTCGCGGACGGTGCGCAGCTACGACGAGGGCGGGCGGCTCGCGGCGGTGGAGGTCTACGTCCGCGGCGCGTCTTCGCCCACCAGCTTCGTCACCGGGATCACCTACAACGCCCGCGGC